>NZ_JBLIEK010000018.1:0-46891 GCF_047632995.1 Psychromonas sp. | reverse complement strand
CTTCCGATCTTAAGGCCGGTAACATAGTTGAATTAAGCCCTAAAATCAATGAAGAAAGTACCGCTATAGTCACTTATCAATGGGAACAAACCTCTGGCTCTCTCGTATCTTTGACACCAGAGAATGAGCCATATGCAGAGTTTACGGCACTAGTAAACGACAATTTAACATTTAATCTTATCGCTACTGATGGCGAGGGCAATCAATACTCAGACACAATAAACATAACGGTATTACCCGCGGATGAAATATTAACCAGTGTCACATTAAGCTGGAGCAGCCCGCTTTATAATACAGATGGTTCAGAATTAACAAATTTAGCGGGCTATAGAATCTATTATGGGCAATCAGCAACTCAACTCGATATGCTAATATCAGTTAACGATCCCGAGTTAAGCGCATACAATATCGATAATCTTGTTTCTGGCACGAACTACTTTTTCAGCATTACAGCCTTTAACAGTGCCGGATATGAAAGCGATAGAACCGACACGGTAACACTTGCCTTGTAACTACCTTATAAATAAATTCGAATAACATAAGATTTAAACTTCTGACAAAAAAAAATTTTTGATATAACATGTTAACCATAAGTTAATTTTTTATGATTTATTTAACTTCACATTATTTTTTAGCATTATTAGGTTTTACAATTTATATGGAAATATTCTTGTGTCTATTAAAATATTAACTGTCTTTGGTACTCGACCAGAGGCGATCAAGATGGCTCCACTTGTGGATGCGCTAAAAAAACAGCCCGGTATTGATGCTAAAGTTTGCGTCACTGCACAGCATCGAGAGATGCTTGATCAGGTACTTGAACTGTTTTCAATCACACCAGACTATGATCTTAATATCATGCAACCCGGGCAGTCTTTATCTGATGTAACCACTAATATTTTATCAGGGCTTGAGCCTATTCTAAAAGAGTTCAGACCCGATCTTATCTTGGTACACGGCGATACCTCAACGACATTATCGACCAGTTTAGCCGCCTTTTATCAACAGATTCCAATTGGCCATGTTGAAGCAGGTTTACGTACTGGCGATCTGAACTCTCCTTGGCCCGAAGAAGGCAATCGACGACTGACCAGCGCCATTACTCAACTTCATTTTGCGCCAACCGAAAGCGCGAAAGCGAATTTACTCCGAGAGGGGATCTCCGCTGATAACATTGAAGTAACCGGCAACACAGTGATTGATGCTTTAATGCAGGTAACCAGCAAATTAAAAAACAACACACAACTTTCAAGCACATTAGCGGACAAGTTCCCGCAATTAGATGCCAATAAAAAACTCATATTAGTAACAGGTCACCGTAGAGAAAGTTTTGGTGGCGGATTTGAGAGAATTTGTGAAGCACTGGCAGATATTGCGAGCAGACATTCAAATGTCCAGATAATCTACCCTGTGCACCTAAACCCCAATGTGCGTGAACCGGTTAACCGAATTTTATGCAATCTTGACAATATCCATCTGATAGAGCCGCAAGATTACCTTCCTTTTGTCTATTTAATGGATAAAGCGCACCTTATTTTAACCGATTCTGGTGGTATTCAAGAAGAAGCACCAAGTTTAGGCAAACCCGTACTGGTGATGCGTGATGTCACAGAGCGGCCTGAAGCAGTTGCCGCAGGAACGGTTCAGCTGGTTGGTACGGACAAAAATAATATTATCAATACTGTTGAAAAATTACTGCAGGATGAAGTGATTTATAGTCGCATGAGTCGTGCACATAATCCCTACGGGGATGGTCAGTCTTGTCAGAAAATAATCAATAGAATAATGCATTATTTTGTTACACAAAAAGCGGAAGTAGCCACTGCAGCTTCAGAGTCGATTACAGTTTAACTTAACACCACTATTTAATAGATAAATAAAAGGTTACAGGGAATTATCATGGATTTTGAAAAAGTATCCGTAATTGGACTTGGATATATAGGCCTGCCTACAGCTGCAATTATTGCTTCGCGCGGCATGACCGTGATTGGTGTAGAAGTTAACCAAAACGCGGTAGATACGATTAATGCAGGACAAATTCATATCGTCGAACCGGATCTCGACATTGTCGTTCGCAGTGTTGTTTCCACTGGTAATTTACGCGCAGTAACTGTTGCAGAGCCTGCCGATGTATTTATGATTGCCGTGCCGACCCCTTTTATCCACAGTGATGATGATAGCCACCAACCCGACCTCAGTTATATTGAGTCTGCTGCGAACACTATAGCGCCAGTGCTTGAAAAAGGTAATTTGGTCATTCTTGAATCGACATCCCCAGTGGGAACCACTGAAAAACTGGCCACTTGGTTAGCGAAAGCACGCCCGGATCTCTCTTTTCCACAGGACAAGGGGGATGCAGCCGATATCAATGTAGCGCACTGTCCTGAACGAGTCTTACCAGGTTATGTTCTACAAGAATTAGTCTCTAATGATCGCGTGATCGGCGGCATGAGTAAAACCTGTAGCGAGAAAGCCGTGGCACTTTACCGCACATTTGTGCGCGGTGAATGCATCATCACCAATGCACGCACAGCAGAAATGGCAAAACTGACTGAAAATTCATTCCGTGATGTCAATATTGCATTTGCCAATGAGCTCTCTATTATTTGTGATAAGTTAAAAATAAATGTATGGGAATTGATCAAACTGGCCAACCGCCACCCCCGCGTTAACATTTTAAATCCAGGACCGGGCGTCGGTGGTCACTGTATCGCTGTTGACCCTTGGTTTATTGTCGACAGTTGTCCCGAAGAAGCAAATCTGATTAAACAAGCACGCTTAACCAATGATCACAAACCACATTATGTGATCGGGCAAATAGCGGATGCTGCAGATGAGTTTAAGCGTCCTGTTATTGCATGCTTAGGACTCGCCTTTAAAGCTGACATTGATGATCTGAGAGAAAGTCCAGCGTTGCAAATAGTTGAACAACTAGCCGATAAAAAGGTAGGACAAATTATTGCAGTAGAGCCCAATATTAAATCATTGCCGGACCATTTACTTAAAGCTGATGTGACATTTGAAAGCTTAGAACGCGCCCTCGAGGTTGCCAATATCATCGTCATATTAGTTGATCATCAAGAGTTTAAAACAACAGATAAAGCTCTTTTTGCAACCAAAGTGGTCATTGATACACGTGGAATATTCTAGCCTTAAATCCAACCTACTTGAAAATAGTAGGTTGCCAGTTTTAATTCATCCACAGTATTGATACAAGGAAAACAAAGTGCTTATGATGGATTATTACGCAACGCTAACTACGCCTGATTATTTAATAGCTTGCGTTGAAATTGCTTTAGCTTTGACTGCATTAGTTAAAATCAAAAATTTAAAAATAAAGCTTAGCTTTTGCGTGTTGGCTATTTTTTCTGCGATCTGGCATATCACTTTCAATTCCAACCCATTTTACAATTTACCATCAAGTTATCAATTTCAACTTCTTGAGGTACTGCGTTATATGGGCTGGTTTTTAGTCCTAATTTATCTGCTAATGTATTCGCAGAAAACTCGACTCCCCCTACGCTGGTCTGCCTTAATCTATATCTGTATTGCCGCAGTTTCAGCGCTTTGGATAGATGGTTTAAACGCTGAGTTAATTCCCTTTATGGATCCAAAATCATGGCTCTATATAAAAATAGTGCTCTGTTTAGCGGCCATTGTAATCGCAGAACAACTGCTTAGGCATGACCATTCCAGCCGTGTCAGCAAATTGGTTGCCCTTGTTGCAATAACGCAACTTGCCTATGATATGTTGGTTTTTTCAAATTTGTTATTATTTACCCAGACGAACAATAATCTTTGGTATGCGAGAAGTTTTCTCAATACCGCCACATCATTAATATTGGCGCTCTCTATTATTACCTACCCTTTCCAACAACGACAAGAGAGTAAATTTCAACTGTCCCGCTCAATTATTATTTTTAACATGAGTTTCATATTAGCGGGAGTTTTTTTATTGTGCATGTCACTCTTAGGTCTAATGGTTAAGTGGTTTAATATTGAATGGGCTGAGGTCTCGCAAATACTTCTTTACGTGATGTCGATCTTTATAATAGCAGCACTCTCGTGCGTAGAGAGGTTTCGTCAAGTTGTCACCGTATGGATAAGCAAAAACTTTTTTAGTAACAAATATGATTATCAGAAACAATGGATCGAATTAGATGCGCTTCTTTCACAAAAACGCACCGATAACAATGGTTATGAAATCGCACTCTCCGCCCTTACCACTTTGTTTAATTGCCAAAGTGGTGGAATTTGGCTTGAAGGTCAGCAATTTTACTCTCCAGTGGCATTAAAAAATTTCGAGTTACCCTCCTCGCGCGCAATCGAGGCAAATAATAGTCACTTCATTCAGCTTATGGCGAAAAATGAATGGGTATTTCAAGCACCGCGTCATACTGGCATTAATGATAGGGATAATAATAAATACTTGCCGAAATGGTTCACTGACACTGACGATGCCTGGGTCATAGTCCCACTAAATGCCCACCAAGGACTAATTGGTTTTGCCGTTCTATGTAAAAAATCTATTAATACATCGTTAACTTGGGAAGATTTGGATATATTAAAGTTAACCGGGCGACAAATCGGCAGTTATATTAGCAATCATCGTGCCTCTGAAAAATTAATTCAAAATAAAAAATTTGACTTGTTTAATAAAATCACCGCCTTTGCTGTACACGATATTAAAAATCTGATTGCTCAACAAAGTTTAATGCTTAATAATGCCGAAAAATTCAAACATCACCCCGAGTTTGTTGATGATGTCATTTTGACCATCGCTAACTCGGTTGAAAAAATGGACCAACTTTTAGTCAAGCTGCAAGGCAACCCGCATGGTAAACTTGAATCGGTCAACGTTAACGAACTTCTGCAAAATGCCATTGAAATGAATGCAACGGGATATCCAGAACCCTCGTTATCTGTACAAGGAGAACCTGCTTTTGTGATGGCGGATAGAGACAAATTGCAAATGGCACTTTATCATCTAATCAGAAATGCACAGGATGCCACCGAAGATAGTGGAATAATTACGATAAAATTGACCACTGAAATCGAAGCATTATGGCTAGAAGTCAAAGATACCGGGTGCGGTATGGACAAAGAATTTATTAAAGAACAATTATTTAAACCATTTTCTAGTACTAAAAAAAACCAAGGAATGGGGATCGGTGCATATCAAATAAGAGAATTGATACATTCATTACAGGGTGAGGTTTTTGTTGATAGTGTTAAAAATCAGGGCACTAAATTTTCAATTTATTTACCTTTACAAGTAATTGGAAAGTCAACGAATGAATTACAATGACAAGAAACGCAATAATAACATCAGCAAATTAAAACATAAGTTCATAAAAGAAATCTAAGAGGATTATATGAGAAAGTTTTTACTGTTTATCTTAAGCACATGCATAATTACAAGTTGCGCAGTGCCACTGGAAGTTCCAGAGCAGGGGCTTGAAATACCAGAATATAAAATTGGGGCTGGCGACCAGTTATATATTAATGTTTGGCAAAATCCTGACTTATCATTAAGCGTCCCGGTTCGTCCGGATGGTAAAATTTCAGTGCCCCTAGTCGGCGATGCACCAGCGGTCGGTCTTTCAGCTGAAACATTATCAGAAAATCTAAAAGAACAACTCAGTCAATTCATACGCAATCCGGAGGTTACCGTTATTGTAACTTCAGCTATAAGCGCAGAATACTTAACCCGTGTACGTATCACTGGTGCCGTACAGGCTCCGCAGTCCACTCCGTATCGTCAAGGTATGACAATACTTGACTTGCTTCTGCAAGCAGGCAGTTTAACTCCTTTTGCCAATGGCAATGATGCCATTTTATACCGTAAAACAAAAAGTGGTACGAAACGTTATTCGATCCGGCTGGATAGCATTATAAAAGAGGGTGACATATCAACTAACTATGAGTTGCGTCCATCAGATATCCTAATTGTCCCAGAGAGTATCTTTTAATATGGAACTTAATGAAATATTTAAATATATAACGGTTATATGGCATGAGATATGTCTAAGAAAATTCAAGGCCGCTATACTTGTTACCTTAGTCAGTTTTGCTGTTTTAGGCGTCGGGGTCTATAAACCGTCAGTGTTTAAGAGTGAAGTCACCATTTATGCAGACACGCAAAATGTTATTAAGCCGCTACTTGGCAAACAGACAGCAGTTACTAACGTAAAGGAAAACCGTGCAGCCCAGATTCGGGACATCATCTACTCACCTCGACAATTAAATAAAGTTATTGACCATATTTATGGCAAAAATGCTTTCCCTGATGCAGCTAGCCTCGAAAACAAACTAACCAATTTACGACAAAATTTAAAAGTTGAAGGGCAGTCCGGCAATTATATTAAAATATCTTATCAAGATAACAGTCCCGATAGGACATTTCGATTGCTTAATGAAGTGGTATTGTTATTTGTTGAAGACAGCGCCAGTACCAAAAGAGATGAAAGCCGCAGCGCATATAATTTCATAGAGCAACAGGTTGACAGTTATAAAGCACAATTACTGTTAGCTGAAGACAAGTTAAAAAACTTTAAATCAACTCATTTAGATGGAACAGAAAGTGAGGTGGAATCTCGAATTTCGACATTACGTAATAATATTGAAGATATGAAAATTCAACAGATGGAAAGCTTAACACGTATCTCTTCACTCAAGACGCAGCTATATTCACAAGATAAATTTTCATCTAATGATTATGAAGCATCCCTATATCACAGTAAACTCAAGGCGTTACAACAACATCTTGATAACTTGCTACTCACTTATAAAGACGATTACCCTGAGGTGATCGAAGTGAGATATCAGATCAGCGATATAAAAAACACCATTAAAAATTTAGCTGAGAATAAAAAAGAGACGGTAAATGTTGGAAATGAATTCAACCCGTTATATCAGGAGATCAGCAGCAAACTATCAACCGCACAAGTTTCACATAACACCATAAAAAATCGACTTAGTGCCTTTCAAGTACTACTTGAAGAGGCTTATGAACGACGTAAACGGATCGCCAATAATCAAGCTGAACTTTCTGAGTTGAACCGGGATAATAGTGTCGTCAAAGCCTTGTATGAAGACATGCTTGCTAATAAAGAAAAAGCGCGCTTGTCTATGGTGCTTGATATCGAAGGGCAAGGCGTTAACTATAAAATTCAAGAGCCCGCTACCTATCCTACGGTGCCTTCGGGGCCACGCTTTTTACATTTTTTGATCGCGGGTCCGATTTTAGGATTGGGATGTTTAATCATCCTGTTTATAGCCAAAATATTACTGGATAACAAGATCCGCTTTGCATCTCAATTAGAATCGTTTACCGGAGTGCCTCTGCTAGTGAGTATTAGCCATACCCTCAATCGTTCTGAAAGGAAAAGGCGACGAATTAACAACATCACACTCACTTTTTATCTGTTATCTACCTTTACTATCTATGTGGCTGTTGCCATTGCCCATAAATATGATATCCCTATAGATGAACTGCTCACGACATTCTATTCTCGACTAATGGAGTTAATGAGATGAGATCTGAAAATTCACAGGTGACACCATTACGCAACACAAATGAGGTTGCAGTCTCGATCGAAAATGATGGTCGCCAAAAAATTCGCAATATGAATGAAGATTGCTTACTGACGCCAGATGAGCTTAATGAGCTTAAAGTAATTTACCCTGGCTGCCTAGATGACAAAGCGCTTAATGATTATCGCGAGCTACGCACTAAACTATTAAAAGCGTCTAACAACAAGAATTTTGTATGCATGGTTTCTAGTATCAAACCAGCAGCAGGAACGACTCATGTTGCAGTGAATTTAGCGGCCAGTATTGCCTTAGATCACAGCAAAACCGCATTAATTATTGATTGTAATAGCTATACGTGCGGATTAGACAATTATTTAAAATCAAAACCGCAATTAGGCTTATCTGATTTTCTCGAGGATGATACAGACGACATTGAAGATATTATCTATCCTTCAGGTATTCGTCGTATAAGAATTATTCCTGCAGGAACGAAAACTGAGCATGCGGCAGAAAATTTTTCATCAGAGAAAATGGGACGATTTATAACAATGGTCAAAGAACGTTATCCAGATCGCTTTATTATTCTCGATACGCCTCCGATAGGGATCTTCGCTGAAAGCCAAATTTTAGCATCCATTTGTGATCTGGCAATCTTGGTTGTTCGCTACGGCCAAGCTAATGTATCTCACGTACAGACAGGCATTGATCTGATCAGTAGCGACAAGCTTGCAGGAATCATTCTCAATGATAAATAATATACCAGAAGACATCAGTAAATGGTCAATGTGGGTCTCTATATCCCTTTTCTGCATTGCTTGTGGTTCTCAAGCAAATGCCGCAGCAGCAGATAATGAGAATAGAAGTAAATTTATAGAAGTGGGTACTAGCTATGAATATAGCGATAATATCTATAAATTATCTAATAACGAGAAAAGCGGTAATACCGCTTTAATAGATCTCGAACTCGGCTATAAACAACAGCAAGCAAGCAATAATATTGCACTAAATTATTATACCGAATATGCTAAGGATATTGACAATGACCAACCAGACAGTAGTTATTGGATAGGCAGCTCGTCAATTTCACAACAACTCTTCACTGAAAAACTACTCTTTAACCTTGCACACACTCGCCAACGTTATCTCATTAATGAAAGCAAACCAAAACTCGATGAAAATCAGAGTGAACGAGATCTACTCGATCTGGGTTTACAGTGGTCTATCCCCTACTCCTCACGCACAACCTTTATTCTTGGCCTCACACACACGGAGGCTTGGTTTAATAACAGCAATAGCAGTGATAGCAACACTAATGAAGGGAAAATAAGTTGGCAATATACCCTAAATGAAAAATCAAACGTTCAGCTAAGCTATTTTGGCAGTGAGAATAGGTTTGATGATTTTGATAATACCTACACAAAACAGAAACTGGATGCCCGTTTTTCTAGTAAATACCGACTTGGAAATTATTCTATTAACACTGGCCAAACATGGGTTGACGGCTCCAGTCCCAATGATACATATAGTGGCATGCATTACGGGTTAACTATTGACACGCTTATCCGTAGACATCTATTTGTTCTCAGCGCATCGAGAGAGCAGAGCAACTCTTCGCAACAGATTGGAGAGAGTACTGAATTAGATTTTTCAGAAAATCAATTGTTTTGGCGCACACAAATATCATTAAGTCACCAATACACTATGCTCGATGACCGATTAGTTAGTAATATACGCTTATATTTCAATAATAATGACGTAATAGAAACAATAAACGGCACTGATGCAAGAGATACAAACAAGTATGGAGCATACGGGCAGCTTGTATGGTCGATAACAGAAAAATTAAGTTCCAGTTTATCTGCTGATTATTACGAGTCAGAGCTATCAACGGGGAGTTCAAAAATATATTCACAAGCTGAAATTTATGCAAGATACAATATAATAGATTCATTATACATTCAATGTTCCGCCGCTTTTGAAAAACAAAGAGATATTCAGGGCAGCCCTGGTTATGAAGAACAACATTATACAACCAGAATCGCTTTCAGATATTAAAGCGTTACTATTTTAAGGAGCTATTTTGCAAAAAAATAACGCTGACACTTTATTAATTGTTGAAGACGATATAGGACTACAGACACAGCTTAAATGGCATTTTTCTGATTATAATGTTGTTGTAGCTGCAAATTTAGATGAAGCTATTGTCGCAATCCGCTTACGCGAGCCTCAAGTCATGGTACAAGATCTCGGCTTACCCCCTGATCCAGAGGGTGTTACACAAGGCTTCGCTTTATTACAAAATGCCCTGCAAATAAATCCACATATGAAAGTAATTGTTATGACAGGCAATGATTGTAATGAGCATGCGCTCAAAGCGGTCAGTCTCGGAGCCTATGATTTTTACAGCAAACCAGTTAATCCTGCTACGTTAGCGCTTATCGTGCAGCGAGCCTTTCACATGCATCAACTCGAAACTAAGAATCGTGTATTTAATTTATCTCAAAGCAGCAATCTTGACGGATTGATCACTGCGGATGAGCGGATGTTAAAAGTTTGTAAGCTTATAGAAAGGGTAGCCCCCACCAACGCTGCTTGCTTACTACTGGGTGAAAGTGGTACAGGTAAAGAAGTTTTAGCAAAATCACTGCATACACTGAGCCCACGTAATGAAAGCCCATTTGTTGCCATTAATTGTGCAGCGCTCCCTGAAAATCTATTCGAAAGTGAACTGTTCGGCTATGAAAAAGGCGCATTCACCGGTGCAGTGAAAAGTACACCGGGGAAATTTGAACTTGCTGATGGCGGCACGGTATTTCTTGATGAGATAGGTGAAATGCCACTTTTATTACAATCCAAGTTGCTGCGTTTTCTGCAAGAAAAAGTGATTGAGCGAGTGGGGGGAAGAAAATTAATTTATCTAGATACAAGAATTGTTTGTGCAACCAATAGAAATTTAGAAGAGATGATGGCAAGCGGAGAGTTCCGGGAAGATCTCTATTATCGGATTGCTGAAATACAGATCGACATCCCACCATTAAGAGATCGAAGTTCAGATAAAGTCCTACTGGCTCGTTACCTATTAAAAAAATACGTACAGAAAGAAAAATTAAAAATCATTGGTTTTACTGAAGATGCGATTAGTGCGATTGAAGACTATTCATGGCCCGGCAATATACGAGAGCTGGGTAATAAAGTGACACGCGCAGCAATTATGTGTGACCATAAATACATTAATGCAGAAGATCTTGGCTTAAAATCGGTCGATACGACACCACTTAATTTAAAAGTGATTCGAGAAAGTGCTGAAATTAAGGCGCTCAAAACAACGCTTAGTCTGACAGAAAACAACATTTCTGCCGCGGCAAAATTACTGGGCGTTACTAGACCTACATTCTACGATTTAATGAAAAAACATAATTTAAATACGGACTAGATAATCAAATCGATTAAAAAGACGCTCCCTGAAAGTTAATTTAAATTGGAAATATCAGCATGAAACGAACAAAACTTAATATTCAAATAGAAAAAACATTCGCTGTAATATTACTTTCAGGCACTATCTTGCTGTCAGCTTGCAGCGAATCAAAGGATTCACAAAACATTTCAAAATCAGACGCTTACTTAAAACAAGGTGAGTCATCTCTGCAGATGAACCAATTTAAAGCCGCTTTTAGTGCTGCTAATGATGCGATTAAAGTAGATTCTGCTCGGATCGATGGCTACCTGCTTCTAGCCGAAATTTATCAACAATCGGGGCAACCACTACAGAGCGTTAAATCACTTGAAGCTTTTACTGGTATTAAAAACAGCGAGTATTATTTTTCTCTGCTAGCGGCCTATCAAAAATCAGGAAAATTAATCTCCGCACAAAATCTAATTAACGGGCAGACAAAAACATTACAGGAACAACCACAACGTTTGCAATTAGCACAAGCGCAACAGTTGCTTTATAGTCAGAAATTAGAGCAGGCAAAGAGTGCCTTTGAAGATTTATTAAAAATAGAAAATTATAAAATTGAAAGTATGCTGGGATTAGCAAAAATAGAGGCTTCGTTAAATAACGATAAAACCGCTCTCAATATGCTTGATGACATAATTAAATTAGACTCAAAAAACACTGAAAGTCTACTTATTAAAAGCATGATATATATCAAATCTGGCGATCTTGAAAATGCTGAAAAATCACTATCTGAAGCTCTGACAAAGCTTCCCACCACTGATGTTTTTACCACGCAAAGGGTTCAGATAATTCAAAGCTTGGCCGAAGTATTAACACGTCAAGGGCATAGCACCGAAGCGATGATCTACTCGCAAATATTAAATGATGAATTCCCTGCCGCTGAATCACTATCACTTCAATATAACAGAGCCTTAAAATTATTTGAAAATAAACAATTTTCCAGCGCTAAAAAGATCTTATTAGAAATATTAGACAACAACCCTGGAGATAAAAAATCCGCAACGTTATTAGGGATAATATTCTATCAAGAAGGTAATCCTAAAAGCGCTGAACAATACCTTGAAAATGTAGTTGATCCAGAGACTTCGCCTCTCAAACTTACCCAGTTATATATCGCGACTCAATTACAGCAAAAAAAATCAGATGATGTTTTGGCTTTGCTCGATCTTGTACCTGAAGCCAATAGAAACATCGATACATGGGTGCTTTATGCCAATGCCGCAATCCAACAAAAAGAATTTTCAAAAGCCAAAATGGCAATCGATACAGCGAAATCATTATCACCGCAATCATTTCGCATTGCCTTAACTGAAATTCTTTATTACAACAGCTTAGCCGAGCCAGAGCTAGCATTGCAATCAGCTTCTGCACTTTTAGCTGCCCATCCTGAGAATCAAAAAGCGCAATTATCGTACCTGCAACAACTGCTTATACTAAATAAAATAACAGAAGCTGACGACTATATAGCTCGTTTAAAGGAAAACTATAGTCAAAATACAGATAGCCAATTAATTGTTGCAAATTATTATATCTACCAACAAAAACCAGATCAGGCGAAACAAATAATAGAGCAAATTCTAGCCAAAGAACCGAGCAATCAACAAGCACTTTACAGCCTGGTTAAAGTAAATGGGATGCAGCAAAACTGGTCACTCGTGTTAACCAACTATCAAAACATAATTACTTTTTATCCTTCTGAAATAACTGCTTATCAAGGTGTTGTGCGAAGCCTAATGAAGTTACAACAAGATCCATTAAAAGCAGCTGAGCATATGCCCAGCAATTATGAGATGAGCGTATTGGCATTAACCTTGGCTAATTTAACCCTGCAGCAAAATAGATTAGAGCTGGCAGCTGCCTACGCAAAAGACGCGGGAAATGAACTGCCGCAGAAATACCAAGCAAGCCTAGACAGATTACTATTGCAACTTGACTTAGCCAATGCATCTATTGCTTTCAAAGAAAACGATGATCTCAAAGCAAAAAAAATAGTACTGTCAGCCCTTGAGAAAGCACCCAAAGATATTCCTCTTTTAAGCTTATTAACCCGTATTGAAATCCGCTCGAAAGAATATGAGCAAGCAAAGAAAATTAGTGAACAGATAGGTAGGTTATTACCCGACAGCTCGTTATCCACCCGGTTGGCGGCTGACATATTTAACGCTCAAGGAAAACCGCAACAAGCAATCAATTTATTAACGTCATACTGGCAAAACACAAAAGATGAAGAGGTAGCTACTCAGCTTTATCTTCAATTAAGAGACGACAATTTAGAAGAAGCACTCACCTTTCTTGATAACTGGCAAAAAACATTGCCAGAAAGCCGGATTGCCATGCGCTATAAAGCGATTGCTTTGCAAAATACAGGCAACAAAGAGCAAGCTCTGATTCTCTATGAAGCACAGCTAAAAAAGACGCCGAATGATGTGATCAGCCTAAACAACGCAGCATGGTTGTATTTTGAACAAGGCAATCCTATTGCCATCAGCCTAGCGCAGAAAGCATATCAATTAATGCCAAACAATGGTGCTGTTTTAGATACTTACGGCTGGATTTTATATAAGAATGGAGAATTACAGCAGGGCAAAGAATTAATTGAAAAAGCAGTTCTCTTATCACCAGATGATAATGATATTAAAGCTCACCTGCTTGAAATAAATAATAAATAAATTACAACTTATAGAAAATGCATTAATAAAGTGATTAAGTGATTAAGTGTTGCGGAATGACTTTAAATGGATCTGAAATGCAGCATTTGTTCGTGCTTTATACAAGGTAAAGCCTGCACGGTATAGTTATTATGTATAAGCAGGTGATACCATAGAAAGCACGAACAAATTTCTGCAACAACGAATGCGGAAGGTCAACAACCCTAGCGAGAGATAGCCCATACGCTTTTAAACGCTCTAAGTTAATGACTAATATATTAAGATCCGGCTCGAGTTAGAAACATAGCAGCAATGATCTGACGGAAAAATTTACACTCTGTTTTTAAAAAAAATAGAGTGTAACCAAGAAAAAGAACGGTTGATATATTTGATATAAATAAGATATTAAAAACAATCCCTGTTTTAACAAATAAAAGTCCGTATAACAGCTGACTTACCTCCCTAGCCACTTAAAAAATGCATGCCTAATTTATTGAAAAACAATAATTCATCTATAACGCAAAAACAGCACTGTTGAATAACTTTACAAGTCAAATACCTTTCTCTTTTATTTAGATATCTCCTTACTACAACTTATTGATAATAAAGTGTATTTTAAAAGTGGCACATTACATGCAATTTGTATTGTGAATTGCTAAATATTAACAATTTAGTAAAAAACACCTATTTTAAGGAAACTGAACATGAATAAATTTATAGGTTTATTAACAACTTCACTGCTGCTTTTACTAGCAACCAGTACAGCCTCTGCAAAGCTTATTGATGGGACTATTAATTTCGTTGGTTCCGCTACTGTCTCTACCAATGCAACTGAAGTCACTGCAATGGATTTTAATGGTACAAAAGTTAGTGATTTTGACTCTCTTGTAACAGGTGATTTTGATGGCTTGGAAGATAATATAGCTCCATTTACAGACTTCGTTGTTGGAAGCCCTACTCCTTACGCTTTCTGGTCGGTAGGTGGATTTACTTTTACGATTACAAGCATCAATACTAATACACTTGCATCAATTGGTGGGATAAATTTTGCGATTATTGGTGGTAACGGTACTATTACTAGTACTAATCCGTATTTAGATGAAACGGCTGGCACTTGGATAGTGACTGCAAATGGCGTTAGCGATGATATGTCTTTCTCATCAACTGCAGTTCCTGCACCAGCTGGCGCCGCTTTGCTAGGTTTGGGTCTACTCGGTTTTGGTTTCGCTCGTCGTAACAAAAAAGCATAATCAAACCTAAATAATAAATATCCCATTAAACCCAAGAGTAATAATTTACTCTTGGGTTTTTTTATAGATCTGGAAAACTTCCCCACAAAGATTAACCGGCACTTATCCCCTAGTATGAAATGCGTTATTATCATCTATTTACTTACTTCAATTGGAATGAATAATGGAAAACAATCAAGTTCAGTTGTTACTCAGCTTAGATTATGAGATTTTTTTTGGTAATAATTCTGGTAGCGTTGAAAGTTGTATCATTCATCCGACAAAAAAATTACTTGAACTGTTAGATAGACATAATTACAAAGTCAGCTTATTTGTTGATGCGGGATTTCTCGTTAAACTAAAGCAGCAATCGCTTGAATTCCCTATTCTTAAAAATCAATATGATGCGATTAAAGAGCAATTAAAATCACTCTCTTCACAAGGCCATGATATACAACTACATATTCATCCTCATTGGGAAGATAGCTATTATGATGGCAATGGCTGGGTTATTAATACCCAGCGCTACCGTCTACATGATTTTAGCCCACAGGAAATTGATGAAATAGTCGCAAGTTATAAACAAGAGCTCGAATCATGCAGTGAGCAACCCATATTTGCTTTCCGGGCCGGCGGTTGGTGTTTACAGCCCTTTGAGACAATAAAACAAGCTCTGCAAGATAATAACATTTGGTTAGACAGTACGGTCTTTTCACAGGGGCATTCTGATGATCCAACACGCTGGTTTGATTTTAATGCGATGCCCAATAAAGCCTATTGGTACTTTGATGATGATCCTCTCACTATAGATCAAGACGGCTGCTTTACGGAGCTCCCGATCAGTGCCACTAAAACATCTCCGCTATTTTTTTGGAAGCTCGCACTGCGTAAAAAGTTTTCCAGCCATCTTTTTACCCCCTTTGGCGATGGCCATGCGATGCTGGCCAATCGAAGTTATTATATTGAACGTTTAACTAAAACAACTTATGGGCCAGTTATGATTGATGGTTCAAAAGCAGGGCAATTAGAGAAAGCATTTAAAGAGCATCTAAAATTAGCAGATAAAAACAGTATTTTTAATGTGATGGGCCATCCAAAAAGCTTATCGCCCTACTCTCTCATAAAATTAGAACGTTTTATAAAAGAGCATCACAACGAGTTAACATCTATCACCTATCAAGATCTCAAACATCTTAAAAATAGTTGATATAAAAAAAAGCCACTAACAAGTGGCTTTTGAGGAAGTTTAAAAACGTTACAGTTTATACGCCGTATTGCTCGCGATACGCTTTGACGGAAGCAAGGTACTTTTGCATTTCGGGCTTTGTTTCTAGGTAAGTAATCAGATCACTTAGCTGCACGATAGAGATAACTTTTGCGTGGTAATCACGCTCAACTTCTTGAATCGCTGACAGCTCAGCTTTGCCTTTCTCCTGGCGATCTAGGGCGATTAATACACCAGCAAGCTGGGCATTGTGCGCCTGGATAATATCCATTGACTCACGAATCGCAGTGCCAGCGGTGATCACATCATCAACCAGCATCACTTTACCGGTCAGTTCAGAGCCAACCAAACTGCCCCCTTCTCCATGCGTTTTGGCTTCCTTACGGTTAAAGCAGTAAGGCACGTCTAAATTATAACTATCAGAGAGTGCAACCGCTGTCGTAGTAGCAATTGGAATACCTTTATATGCAGGGCCAAATAACAGATCAAACTCGATGGCGCAGTCCATTAATGCTGCTGCATAAAAACGCCCTAAACGGGCCAAATCACGGCCCGTATTAAACAGGCCTGCATTAAAAAAATAGGGGCTGATACGACCAGATTTCAAAGTGAATTCACCGAATTTTAGAACCTCTTTTTCGATTGCAAATTCAATAAATTCTTTTTGATACTCTTTCATTTTATTACTCCATGTTTAACGCTTTTTTCTGCTCAACGATTAGTGCATCGATACCGCCTTTTGCCAGGCTCAGCATAGCTAATAGCTCTTCATGGCTAAATGACCCATCTTCTGCAGTACCTTGAATTTCAATTAACCCGCCTGTTTCAGTCATTACCACATTCATATCCGTTTGCGCATTTGAATCTTCAGCATAATCTAAATCGCACACGGGTGTATCTTTATAAATGCCGACTGAAACAGCTGCAATCATCTGCTTAAGCGGGCTTTTCTTTAATTTGCCTTGTTTAACCATCCAGTTAAGGGCATCAGCCAATGCGATACAGGCACCTGTGATAGAAGCCGTTCGCGTGCCTCCATCGGCTTGAATAACATCACAGTCAACTGTGATCATATTTTCACCGAACGCCTCTAAATCAACGGCAGCACGCAGTGAACGTGCAATTAAACGTTGAATTTCTAATGTACGCCCGCCCTGCTTACCTTTTGCAGATTCACGCATATTACGAGTATGTGTGGCACGAGGCAGCATGGCATATTCAGCCGTTACCCAGCCCTTGCCTTTACCTTTTAAAAAACGTGGCACAGAATCAGAAACAGATGCATTACAAAGTACTTTAGTATTGCCCATCTCAATCAATACGGAACCTTCTGCATAATCAGTGTAGTTGCGGGTGATTTTGATATCGCGATTTTGTTCTGGAGTTCGATTACTAGGACGCATAAGTTAAAAAGCCTTCTGAAAAATGAAAGCGCATTATAAGATTAAAGTGAATTGAGGTCACGCGAAGAAAGTTTAATTGTATAGCCAAACGATTTGAATCTGTATCTTCAAGTAGTTTGGCTATAATGTCCGTAAAGCACATACTGGTTATAACCATTATGTTGTGCTTGAAACAAGCCATTATAAGCACGACGAGTAAGCTCATCGGCTTTGTATCGATCATTAAAAAATAGGGTTGCGCAGCCTGCGCTAATGGTGAACGGCGTTGCAGAAGCGATTCTATCGTCTGTTAATGCCCACTGCTGTAAAAGATAAAAAATATCTGCAGCAATCACTTTAACGCCATCCTCATCCGTTTCCGGCAAAATCAGCGCGAACTCTTCGCCATCATAACGAGCCACTAAATCGGCCGGACGCGTGATCAATTGCTGTAAGCGACGCGCAAACTCCACTAGGCAATCATCACCAGCATATCGCCCATGCAGCTCATTAAACTTTTTAAAATGATCAATATCTAAGATCACAACAGAAAGTGGTAACTTCGACCGTTTTGCCCGCAACCACTCGTTATTTAATGAGTCGATAAAATACTTCTGATTTGCTAATCCCGTTAAGGTATCACGCATAGCTAACTGCTCTAGCTTTGCTTGCACCTTGGTAAGTTTTCGATTGGCTTTGAGCAGAGAAGCAGAGTAGATAGTAAATACACAAAAGATAAAAATAACAGCCGCTAACAGATACCATAGCCAGGTTAAATCAGACTCTTTTTCATAAACCAACGGTAACCAGCGGTTAACTATTTGATCATGTTGTTGCACTGAAATTGATGCAACTACCTTATTAAGAATAGCCAGGAGAAGCGTATCTCCACCAGTAACGGCTAAAGAAAGCGAATACTTATGGTCAAATTTATCCGCAATTTTAAGTTCCGGATAAGTGCTTTTAATTTGTTGAGCCATCACAGGGAGTAAATCAATAAAACCATAAATTTCGCCACTCTCAACCGCAGCTAATCCCAGCTTTGCCGAGCTAAATTCCCGTAGGTTAGCGTGAGGGGTCTTATTTTCAAAAAAATCTTTGTAAGCGTAATCTTTCACAATACCCAAAGGTTTATCTAAAACCTCGTCAATCTTAGCGATTAAACGATCTTTTTTGGTGACTAATGCCAATGGAAAACGCAGATATGGAAACGAGAATGATAGATAGCGCTGCCGCTCTTCTGTTTTATTAATCAAAGGGATAACGTCACACTTCCCCTGCTTGGCGAAATCGAGTGTTTCTGTCCAGGAATCGGTTTTAACCAGTTTTATAACATTGCCTATACGTTGGCTGAATAAGCGCACAAAGTCAGCCCCCATGCCGACATACTCACCCTTTTTAAGGCCTTCTATTGGCAGCCAATCGGGATCAACGCAGATCCGCAAATCACCTTTATGCTGCAGATAAAGACGTTCATTTTCTCTAAAGATAGGCATTTTTTCCTGGAAATTTGTATCTGTAAATTGATTTGTTTGCTGTGTAGAGGATGACCAATTTTTTTGTAATTGAGATAACTCATTATCTGAAATGGCTAATAAACCTTTGTTTAAAATATCACGCAGGACGGAGTTGTTTTTATTAAGCCCCATATACAGAGGTGGATAATTAAATATAGGGTGGGTAAAGAGAGGCGTGTTCTTTACTCCGCTTATAAAATTTCGCTGAATATAATAATTTATCACCGCATAAGAGTCTAAAACTGCATCAGCATTCCCGAGCGCTAATTGCTCAACCGACTCCTCCGTGCTATTGGTCAATAATAAATTTATTTCCGGATAATGACTACGCATCAACTCTTCATAAAAAAAGCCCCGCACTAATGCAACAGTTTTATTCTTCAGATAGCTAAAATTGGCATAATCAGCCGTTTTGTTAAGGGTCAACAAACCATTAACTGCATTGAGCGGTTTATACTGTGTGAAAATGGCTGACTTTTCTCGTTCAGGTGTGATTTTCATATTGGGGATAAGATCAATATCTCCCTTTGCCAGCATTGCAACATAATCAGAACGGTCATACCCCGTGACAAACTCAATTTTCAATCCAATATTTTGTGCCACTAGACGCACTAAATCGTTGCAGTAGCCTTTAACTTTTTTGTCTTCGATAAAATTAAAGGGCGGCCAAGCCTTCTCGCCAGCAACTTTAATGGTTGAGTTCTCTTTTAAATAGAGTAACTCTTGCGGGTTAAATGTTATCTGCTGAGCAGATACACTTAATGCTCCACAGATGGCAATAAATGTGAAAACCAGCATGAATAGTTTACGAAGAAATAATAGAGAAGGGATCATTAAGTGCATTTTCTTGTATTAGAGTCACTAGATTAGATTAACATTTTATCAACAAACAAACACCAACAAGTAATAATCCCATCTTTTTTGTGAGCAATGACCTGAAATTAATGGCTAAGTTATTGTATTAGCCCTGCATTGCACAGGGCATTTTAGAAAACCGATAAAAAGAAAAATTATTTAGGCAATAGATCCACATCCATTATTTTCACTTCTCCTTCGAGAGTTAATCGCGGAGAGGTGATAAATTTTTCTCCTTGAACCTGAATTATTATCTCCTGCCTATTTTTACCCTCTATAAATATCTGCTGATAAAATGTTTGTATCTCCTGCAATGACGTTTCACGCAAACATTGAATATAAGCTTGTTTATTATTAATCTCTTTTCTGACATTTAACCATTCATTACTCAGGTATGAAAACTCCTTTGCAAGAGAGGTCGGTTTGGCTAAATAGTTGGCGATATGGGCATCTTTAATGGCGCTGAATTTTTCAGCCGTCGTTGTATTTAATAACTGACTAAAATTTTCTATAAAAACAGCAAAACGGTCATATAACAGACCATTATCGGCCGCAGGACTTTGTGTAAAGAGACCGAAAGCCACACTGTCATTGACCGGAAAACTCGCTGTAAAGGGAGAATAGGTTAGCTGCTCCTGAGTACGAATTTGATCGTAAAATGCAGGGGCTAAAAATTTATTTAACAGTTCAGCAATGGCAAGGGGTTTATCACCTTGTAAATCAGTAAGATAAATAGAGGCTAATGCATCATCTTGGAGCGTCGAACTAAGCTGGTAATTTAACGGGCCTTGTTTCAAATTAGCATGCAAACGCGCAATCGCATAAAATGGCTTGGCCTCTATCGCCACGATTTTGGCAAGCTCAGCATCTAACGCCAGTACCTTCTGTTGGCTTAAATTACCCAAAGCTAATAACCGTAAGCTTGATTTTTCAAACAGTTTTTTTACAAAAAGATCAAGATCTTTTAAGCTGACTTTATCTATTTGGGCAAGTAACGTCGCATCTGACCAGGCAGGGATGCGTACCACCTGCCGAAAGCCGTCCATCGCTAAATCCATCGCTTTAATCTTGGATTTATTGTTAAGCCGTCTATCTAACTCCTGCTTCGCAAGGGTAAGTGATTGCTCACTAAACCGAGCGTTTTTAATCTCGGTTAAGATATTTAACAGTAGCTTATCTTGCTTATCACTGTAACCCGATGTCCTGATCAGCAGGCCATTTGAACTACTTAATGAGAAACCTAATCCCGCTTCCTGAGTGACAAACGTTAATTCGGCAAATTGCTTGTTAAGCATAGTTAACAGCAGACTCATAGTGACACGCGATGCCGCATTTTGGTCGCTAATATTACTATTAAGCTGCAGTTTAAAACTTGCTTTCGGCTCATCTAGATAACTGCTTTGTTGAAACCAGACTGAATGGCCTAACTGATTAACTATCTGCACCGCCTTTTCCGTCTGCTGTTTTTTTATTAGGCTTAGGTTTTCAGGCGTCCACTCATTGACACTAGGTAGAAGCAATTTGATACCAGCGGCTTGTGTTAACCAGGCTTGCTGTGTTTGCTCGGAAATAGCATGGCTTGCATACTCGCCTTGATAATGGGGAATCTCTGTTCCACCTTTTGCATCGGGCGTTAACTCAAATAGGCGGCTATTTTTCGGCGTCAGGTAAGTTAATAACTGCGCAATAAATTTTTCATTAAAGCCATCGAGACGATAAGGGAAGAACAGTAAATCCTGATTTGGATAGTTCTGCATATTAGCCGACAGTCCCATCACATAGTTAAAGCCTGCATTTTTTGTTAAAAATTCAAAACTGGTTTCTAAACTTTTTTTCTGCTCGTTAAACTGTAACTCGTTAATCCCCTGTTTTTTAATCAATTCGATAAATGCAAATAGACCCGCCATTATTGTATCTTGCGCCTTTAAACCTGAATTAGTCAGTTTAAACTGTATGGTGAACTGCGAGTAGTTATCACTATAGGGGGCATAAAACCCTGCCATCACAGATTCAACTAATCCCGCCTTTTTTAAATAGTCAGACAGTCCACCTTGGTTCTCCGAGCCTAATAAACGGCTAATGTACCCACCCGGTTGATACATATATTCATCTTTGACACTCGGGACTAAAAAGTTTACCTGTAATAATTTAATATCAGCAGTGGGTTTCATTTCTACTTTTATTGCCAACTCTTTCTCTGTCAACATAGGGGCAAGAATAATAGGTTTTTGCACGTTTTTATTGGGAATTTGACTCAGATATGAGCTCGCCATTTGTTCGAGATCTGCGATTGAGCGCGGGCTGGTTAACGCCACTTTCATTAGATTAGCCGAGTAATAGCTGTCAAAAAAACGTTCTAATTCATCTTGTAACTTACTCCCGGGTTTATCAATTAATGTGGTTAAATCCCCTGTACTAAAACGGGCCATCGGATAATCGGGATTAAGGGTGTAGCGTTGCAGCGCATATAATTTGCGCATATCATTATCAAAATAAGTATTGTTCTCGGCATTAACCGTATGCCTCTCTTTTTCTGCATATTTTTCATCAAGCAGCGGAGCACGCATCACATCTGCCAATCGGTCCAGCGCCTCCCCCAAATACTCATCATTGACCTCAAAACCATAAACGGTACTTTCTTGAGAAGTGTAGGCGTTGGTATAACCACCATGCTGACTCATAAATTTGCTGTATTCATTGATCGTTGGGTAACGCTGCGATCCTAAAAAAAGCATATGCTCTAAATAATGCGCCAAACCTAATTGCTGATCAGGATTATGCATACTGCCGACAGGCACTGATAATGAAGCGGCACTGTTTTCTAAATCCGGGTCGGAGACTAACAATACATCCAAGCCATTATTCAGACGAATCATCTGGTAGACGCGCGGATCATTAGGGCTCTGTTTTATGACAGTATTAATTACCTCAAAAGATTTCATAGTAGACTCAGGTTTAGCAGCTGTGGTGTTGGCAATAGCTGTTGCAGACAAAAGCAAAGAAAAGCAGCTGGCAACGAAAGGGGTTAAATTTAATCGTGGCATACAAATATCTCATTAAAAGAGTTAAGAACAGTTAGTCTACTCAGGTAGTTTGGGCATAAAGTTCTATTTTTCTAAACCTGCAACCAAAAGGTCACTGGTCCGTCATTGGTTGAGCTGACCTGCATATCGGCAGCAAACTCTCCGCTTTCAACCTTACTCCCCATCTCTGCGCAGTTTTTATTAAACAGCTGGTAAAGTCGCTTCGCTTCAGATGGCTCTGCGCCCTTGGAAAAACCGGGCCGGCACCCTTTTTTGGTTTCTGCAGCTAAGGTAAATTGTGAAATTACCAATAAACTTCCACCCGCCTGCTGTACATTAAGATTCATCTTATCATCACTATCAGAAAAGATCCGATAACCTAAAACACGCTGTGCGAGTCGTTTGCATTTTTTTTCATCATCGCCTTTTTCAATCCCTAATAAAATTAATAAGCCGGCTGATATTTCCCCCACATTCTGCCCCGCCACCTCGACCTTTGCCTGCGTAACACGTTGAATTAATGCAATCATATATCCACACCTTGAACGGGGCCGCTTTGGTGTAAAAATTCCTCCAGCGTTGCCGTCACTTCGGCGCCAATTAAAACGATTAGCCAGCTAAAATAGATCCATAAAAAAAGAATCGGAATCACAGCAAGTGCGCCATAAATTATCTGTTGCGATGGGAAATTGGTAATATATAAAGTAAACAGATCGGTCGCAAAATGAAACAACAGAGAAGCGGCGAATCCACCTATTAGTGCGTAGCGAAATCTTACTCGTTGATGCGGCACTAAGGTATAAATCCCAGCGAAAGCGATCCAAGCAAACATAAATGGCATTAAACCCAATAATTTCTGGCCTAGTGAAAGAAAACCGACTTCCTGGAAAGAGGTAAAAAGGTAGGAGCTTAAGGCGATGCTGCCGCCGATAATAATTGGCCCCAGACTCAAAATAGTCCAATAGATAGTAAAGGCCTGCACTTTTGATCGTTTATTCGTGCAGCGCCAAATACGGTTGATCGTTTGATCGATTGTTGAGATCAACAGTAAAGCGATAACGATTAACGAAGCGATTCCCATCATACTCATTTTTTTGGTGTTTTCGATAAAACCAGTCATATGTACTTTAATGGCATCACCGGAAGTTGGCATGAAATTATTATAGATAAGATCTTCTATTATTTTATTGAGTTCGGAAAACATGGGAAAAGCCGATAACATATAAAAGATAATGGCTAATAAAGGCACTATAGATAATAGAGTCACATAAGCAAGATGCCCTGCTGGCACCTTAATATTATCCTGCTGACAGCGCTGAAACACAAAACTCAAGTACGTGTATGTCGCTTTAGCTTTATCGAAAATCAACTGCTTGTCCATCGGCTTTGCCCTTACTGACTGATATTGTTTAATAATACCCATATTATAGATAAAAAAAAGGTCTTACCGAGGTAAGACCTTATTAAGCTGTTATTGCTAACTAATTACTATTTAGTTGGACGCGATGCACGTTTACGTTCGTTTTCAGTAAGAAGCTTCTTACGGATACGAATGCTTTTTGGCGTTACTTCAACTAACTCATCAACATCAATAAACTCAAGCGCTTGTTCAAGCGTTAAAACAATTTCAGGTGAAAGTGTTTGCGCTTCATCTGTACCAGATGAACGAACGTTAGTTAATGATTTACCGCGTACACAGTTAACGGTTAAATCATTATTACGGTTATGAATACCGATGATTTGACCTTCGTATACTTCTGTAGCATGACCAAGGAACAGACGACCACGATCCTGCAGGAAGAATAGAGAGTAAGTAACCGCTTTACCTGTTTGATTACAAATTAATACACCATTTTGGCGCTGACCAATAGTACCGCCTTTATGTGGGCCATAGTGATCAAATGAATGGTATAAAAGGCCAGATCCAGACGTTAATGTCATAAATTCAGTTTGGAAACCGATCAGACCACGACTTGGGATCATAAAGTCTAAACGAACACGGCCTTTACCATCGGGTGTCATATTAGTTAGTTCCGCTTTACGGATACCTAACTGTTCCATTACACCACCTTGGTGTTGCTCTTCGATATCAACCGTTAGTGTTTCCATCGGCTCGTGTAATTTACCGTCAACCATGCGTTCAATAACTTCAGGACGCGATACTGCTAACTCGTAACCTTCACGACGCATATTTTCGATTAAGATACCTAAATGCAGTTCACCACGACCAGATACTTTAAATTTATCCGGATCATCAGTCTCTTCAACTTTTAGTGCAACGTTATGCACCAACTCTTTTTGTAAGCGATCCATGATATTACGTGATGTTACGTATTTACCTTCTTTACCACAAAATGGTGAGTTGTTTACTTGAAAAGTCATGGTTACCGTTGGTTCATCAACACTTAATGGTGTCATTGCTTCAACATTGTTTTGTGCACAAACAGTATCGGAAATTTTCAGTTCACCTAAACCACTAATCGCAACGATATCGCCAGCATCGCCAGATTCCATCTCAGTACGTTCAAGTCCTAAGTAACCTAATACTTGACCGACCTTAGCGTTACGTTTTTTACCGTCAGCGCCAATTACAGTTACCTGTTGGTTCACTTTAACACTACCGCGCGTAATACGACCGACACCGATAACACCCACGTATGAGTTGTGATCAAGTTGCGAGATCTGCATCTGCAAATCACCCTCGCGATCAGCTACAGGTGGCGAAACGTTATCGACGATAGTTTGGAATAGATCTTCCATGTTATCCGTCGTTTTTTCCATATCATTACTTGCCCAACCATTTAATGCTGAGGCATAAACAACGTGGAAATCTAACTGTTCATCAGTTGCGCCTAAGTTATCAAAAAGATCAAAGACCTGATCCATAACCCATTCAGGACGTGCACCTGGTTTATCTACTTTATTAATAACAACAATCGGCTTAAGGCCATAAGCAAACGCTTTTTGAGTTACAAAACGAGTTTGCGGCATTGGACCATCAACCGCGTCAACGATAAGACAGACGCTGTCTACCATTGACATGATGCGCTCTACTTCACCACCGAAATCGGCGTGTCCAGGCGTATCTACGATATTGATGTGGTAATCATTCCACACAATCGCTGTATTTTTAGCAAGGATAGTAATACCACGCTCTTTCTCTAAATCGTTAGAGTCCATTACGCGCTCTTCGCTGCCACCACGTGAATCTAATGTTCCAGACTGCTGCAACAATTTATCAACCAGCGTTGTTTTACCGTGGTCAACGTGAGCAATAATAGCAATATTTCTTAATTTTTCTAACGACATGATGAGCCTCAAAAGTAACAATTAATTTAAAATACCAATTAGATGAATCTAGCAGAGGACTATTCCCCAGACTGAACTTATCTAATTGGTATAAACGCGCACATTGTAACCATAATAAAAAAAATAGAAAGTTTTAACTACGTCACAATTAATTTATATGGCAGTTAGTGGTTCTTTTCTGGATTATCAGTAACCCAAACCGACGAGCAGCACCAAAATAGCGCAGCGGCGCACCGTTATGGTGCGTAAATTAGGGCTATTTGAGTTGTTAGGAAAAAATAATCTGTGATGATTTCGAGTTACTGCGTTTGATCCTGCTTGAGTTATAAAATATTTTTGCTATGGTTACTGTCCATTCTTAATGCCTATTGAGGTTCTAAACATGTCAGTACAAACAGCACAAGATGTTCTTGATCTAATCAAAGAGCAAGACGTAAAATTCGTTGATTTACGCTTTACTGATACACACGGTAAAGAGCAGCACGTATCTGTTCCATTTCATCAGGTTACGGAAGACTTTTTTGAAGATGGCAAAATGTTCGATGGCTCTTCAATTGCCGGCTGGAAAGGTATTCAAAATTCAGACATGGTATTGATGCCAGTTCCTGAAACTGCAGTTATCGACCCGTTTACTGATGATTTAACGCTTAATTTACGTTGTGACGTTTTAGAGCCAAATACTATGCTTGGTTATGACAGAGATCCGCGCTCTGTTGCTAAACGTGCCGAAGCATATCTACGTTCAACAGGTATTGCAGACACTATTTTATTTGGCCCTGAGCCAGAATTCTTCCTGTTTGACGATGTCAAATATGGTAACACTATGCAGGGCGCATTCTATTCAATAGATGCTAAAGAAGCAGCTTGGAACTCAGGCACTGCATATGACGAAGGTAACACAGGTCACCGTCCAGGTATCAAAGGTGGTTATTTCCCAGTGGCACCTGTAGATTCTGCGCAGAATATTCGCAGTGCTATGTGTTTAATCATGGAAGAGATGGGACTTGTTGTTGAAGCGCATCACCATGAAGTAGCAACGGCCGGTCAGAATGAAATCGCTTGCCGCTTTAACACTATGGTCAAAAAAGCCGATGAACTGCAAATTTATAAATACGTGGTACACAATGTAGCGCACGCCTTTGGACAAACAGCAACCTTTATGCCTAAACCACTTGTTGGTGATAACGGCTCAGGCAATCACTGTCACCAGTCTCTTGGTAAAGATGGGGTTAACCTGTTTTCAGGGGATCAGTACGGCGGCCTTTCTGAAATGGCCCTTTACTATATAGGCGGTATTATCAAACATGCTAAGGCACTCAATGCATTCACAAATGCATCAACTAACTCGTATAAACGTTTAGTGCCACATTTCGAAGCGCCAGTAATGCTAGCTTATTCTGCAGGTAACCGCAGTGCGTCTATCCGCATTCCAATGGTACCAACCCCTAAAGCAAGCCGTATCGAAGTACGCTTCCCAGATCCAACAATGAATCCATACTTAGGTTTTTCGGCAATGCTAATGGCTGGTCTTGACGGTATCAAAAACAAGATTCATCCGGGAGAGTCACTCGATAAAGATCTTTACGACCTACCTAAAGAAGAAGCGGATGCAATCCCGCAAGTTGCTATTTCTTTTGAAGAAGCGCTTGCGGCACTGGATGCTGACCGTGACTTCTTAACCGTAGGCGGCGTATTCTCTAATGATGCTATTGATGCCTATATCACACTTAAAACAGCTGAATGTGAAGCCGTTTCTCGTGCAACACATCCAAAAGAGTTTGAATTATACTACAGCGTATAACTCATAAGGTTTTGTTAGGCTATTATTAATCGTAATTTAACCTGCAGCGACAATAGCTTATATCGCGCTTGTGTTCATTCTACATAGCAGCAAAAGGATCAAGTTACTTGATCCTTTTTCACCCCCTCTATAAACCATTGGAATAGATAAAAATCATCCAATACCATTCTGTTTTTTATTAAAAGAAAATCTGCAGCAACCGCTATATCAATTGGTCTGATTCTTGCTTACAATCTCCTAGTCTTAATGTTTTAATTATTAAAAATAACGAAGCTGATCTCGTACAGCCCATATTTTATAAGCAAGGAGCCCCACATGAGTGGAAACCAAACCCGTCTTCAAGCAATTGAGCAAATCACTAATCGTGCACCAACATTGGTCAGTACCACTGAGCCATTGAGTAAAATTTGGGCTGAAGACGTTTTTAACCTTCAGAAAATGGAAGAAGCATTATCAAAAAATGCGTTTAAAGCAATTAAAAAAACAGTTCAAACTGGCAGTGCTTTAGATGCTGCAACTGCTGATGTGGTTGCTGCTGCGATGAAAGATTGGGCACTTAGCAAAGGTGTTAAATTCTACTCACATATTTTTTACCCTATGACTAACATTACCGCAGAAAAACATGATGGCTTCATCATTACAAATTCTGACGGAGCTGCTATTACTGAATTTACAGGCAGTCTGTTAATCAAAGGGGAACCAGATGGATCTTCTTTCCCCAACGGTAGCTTACGTATGACCAATGCTGCCCGTGGTTATACAGCTTGGGATCCAACAAGCCCAGCTTACATTATGCATACAGCGAATGGTTCAACCTTAATGATTCCAAGTGTATTTATGTCTTGGACAGGTGAAGCGTTAGATAAAAAAATCCCACTTTTACGTTCAATTTCAGCAATGGATAAAGCCGGACAAAAAGTGCTTGAATTGATGGGTGAAACTGATATCGCGCCACTTAATTCAAGCTGTGGTGCAGAGCAGGAATATTTCTTAGTTGATGAGAATTTTGCTAATGCGCGCCCGGATCTATTATTAGCAGGCAGAACATTATTCGGCGCTCCTCCAGCTAAAGGTCAACAATTTGATGATCACTACTTTGGTGCAATCCCTGAGCGCGTTCAAGTGTTCATGCAGGATTTTGAAAACAAACTTTACAAGTTAGGTATCCCGGCTAAAACGCACCACAACGAAGTGGCTCCCGGTCAATTTGAAATTGCACCTTACTACGAAGCTGCTAACGTCGCCGCTGATCATCAACAACTTTTGATGACGGTAATGAAGAGCACAGCGAAAGAACATGGTTTCCTTTGTTTATTACATGAAAAACCATTTGCAGGTATCAATGGTTCAGGTAAACATGTTAACTGGTCTGTAGGTAACAGCACGCAAGGTAACTTACTTGATCCAGGCAGCACACCGCATGACAACCTTAATTTCTTACTCTTCTGTGGTGCAGTTATTCGCGGCGTACATAAATATGGCCCATTATTACGCGCGGTAATTGCAACTGCTTCTAACGATCACCGTTTAGGTGCTAATGAAGCTCCACCGGCAATTCTTTCTGTTTATTTAGGTGAACAGTTAGAAGGACTATTTAACGATATTAAAAATGGCAAACTGTTAACTTCTGATACTGCTGGTTTAATGGATCTTGGTTTATCGCAAATCCTGCACTTTGAACGTGATCCGGGCGATCGTAACAGAACCTCTCCATTTGCATTCACAGGTAACCGTTTTGAGTTCCGTGCTGTTGGCTCATCGCAATCAGTATCGGGTCCATTAGTTGCTATGAATACTATGCTTGCTGATTCATTAAACTGGATTGCTGAAAAATTAGAAGTTGCCTTAACAAAATCAGAGAACCAAAGCGTTGCGGTTATCTCTGTATTAAAAGAGCTAATGGAACTGCATGGTAATGTTGTATTTGGCGGTGACGGTTACTCGGAAGAGTGGCACAAAATGGCGGTTGAAGAGCGTGGCCTGAAAAATATCCCAACCACTGCGGATGCTTTACCTGCACTTCGTGAAGAGTCAATCATTAAACTTTTCGAAAGCACTGAAGTATTTTCACCCGTTGAACTGGAAAGTCGTTACGAAGTTTATGCTGAGCAATATATTCTTTCTATTGACGTTGAAGCTAAAGTAGTTGTTGATATGGCAACCACCAAAATCTACCCTGCAGCAATTAGTTATCTGTCCGAGCTGAGTTTAACTTCTGCAGCTATGGCTGATTTAGGTATTGAACTTGACACTTCGCTTACGGCTTCAATCGCTGCACAAGCAAACGCTATGATGGCAGCCGTTGCTAAACTTAGTGAGGCAATTGCAACTCACGACTTTGCTGATGCGCAAGCACATATGCATTTCTGTGCTGATGTTATCTGTGATTTAATGGATGAAGTTCGTGTACACGGAGATGCGCTTGAATCATTGGTCTCTGATGAGTTATGGCCATTACCTAAGTATCAAGAAATGTTATTCATCAAATAAATATTTTTGATATAAGTTAACTTTTCAGTGACAAAACCCGCAGCGATGCGGGTTTTTTATTGCCATAATGATGTTCATGATCCACAATTACCGTTCTTGTATTTAAGGTGTATTATTATGAAATTTTCTACATTATGCTTATCCGCTCTGCTCTTTATCTTTTCATCTACTGCGGCACTGGCAGAGACCAAAATTTATCACTGGGTTGATGAACAGGGAAAAAGTCATTTTTCAGATACCGCTTCACCAGGGACAAAAGAGATCAGTGTTCACAATCAAAATTTATTAGTTAACAGCACTAAGCCAGAACAAGAAAGCGACTTGGCAATAAAAGCCAGCCAGGAAAATAGCGCTGCAATAAAATATCAAGCAACTATAACCTCCCCCTTAGATGATGTTGCCCTGCGCAGTAATGATGGAACAATTAATATTCAAGTGGCAACAACGCCAGAGAAAAAAAACAACCAAAAACTGCAGCTATTCTTAGATGGCAAAGCACTTGGTGAAGCGCAAATATCACCAACGATAAGCGCTCAGAACATTGACCGCGGAACGCATCAGGTACAAGTTCAGCTGCTTGATGAGAATGGTAAACTACTCGCTAAAACACAGGTGGTCACGGTGCATCTACTACGCGCCGCGGTTGGTAAAGCGAATACCGCGACTCAGTAATGTTAAGTGAGCAGATAAAAGAACTACCATTGGCACTGCTTGAAGAAGCAAATACGGCTTTTGTCGTGATCAGCTCAGATTTAAAGCTTATTTATGCCAACCCTGCCAGTGAATTATTACTCTCACAAAGTAAGCAGCGCCTTTACCAACAAAACCTAAAACAACTCGCCAAACATTATCATTTCAATCCCACATCGATCCAGAATATCTTTATTAACAGAAACGCTTTCACTGAAAATGAAGTTACATTACTGGTTGATGGACACCCGCTTCTGATTGCGTTAAGTGTGACCTACTTAAATTTTGCTAACACGGATCATGTGATTCTTGAAATGCGCTGTATTGAGCAACAACGTAAATTCAGCCAAGTCCATTATCAGGAACATCAACAAAAAGCCGCCCAAGATCTAGTCCGGGGACTCGCCCATGAGATAAAAAATCCACTGGGGGGATTGCGAGGTGCCGCGCAATTATTAGAGAGTGAGCTGACAGATCCAGAGCTCAAAGAGTTTACCCAGATTATTATCGAGCAGGCAGACCGTTTAAATGCTTTAGTCAATCGCTTATTGGGGCCACAAAAAATCGGCTTGCGGGCGACCCATAATATTCATTCAGTACTCGAAAAAGTGCGTAAATTAGTGTGCTTAGATCTGCCTGATTTTATTAAGATAAAAGTTGATTATGATCCAAGTATTCCTGATTTTGAGATGCAGCCAGATCAATTACAACAAGCATTCTTAAATGTGATTCAAAATGCGGTTCAAGCGTTGAGCGCCAATAAAAAAGAGCATTCGCAAATAACATTAAGAACACGCACCGCTCACCAAGTCACCATTAATGGCTTACCTCAACGTCTAGCGGCTGAAATTAAAATTATTGATAATGGCCCAGGTATCCCTGAAGAATTAAAAGACACCCTATTTTACCCTATGGTAACAGGTAGAAGTGACGGCACTGGCTTAGGCCTTTCCATTGCACAAGAGTTAATCAAACAACATAATGGACGTATCGAGTGCCACAGCACGCAAGGAAATACAGAATTTCTTATCTACTTGCCCATGATAATATAAAGAGCTGCTGCTCCTAAAAAAGCAGCATAAATTTCTTATCTATTTAGTAATGACAATTAAAAAGGGAAATAAAAAATGGCGACAGCTTGGATTGTGGATGATGACCACGCAATTCGTTGGGTTTTAGAACGAACATTAAAAGCTGAAAAAATCGAGTATGCCAGTTTTTCTGACGGTGAATGTTTATGGCAACAGCTACAAATTGAACAGCCTGAAGTTATTATTTCCGACATACGGATGCCGGGTATTGATGGGCTCGCTTTAATGGAACGTATTCATGGACGCTTTCCATTAATTCCTATTATTATAATGACCGCGCACAGTGACTTAGACAGTGCTGTAAATGCGTACCAAAGTGGCGCATTTGAATACCTACCAAAACCTTTTGATATTCATGAAGCCACGGCACTGATTCAACGCGCCATCAGCCATAGTTTGGAGTTAAAACAGAAGAAAAAACCCGTTGAAAAAACAGTTTTAATGCCCGAGATTATTGGTGAAGCCCCGGCTATGCAGGAGGTTTTTCGTATAATTGGACGATTATCTCGATCCAGCATGAGCGTCCTAATTAACGGTCAATCTGGTACGGGTAAAGAGTTGGTTGCCCATGCACTGCATAAACACAGCCCGCGTAAAGATAAAACATTTATCGCATTAAATATGGCAGCCATACCAAGGGAACTGATTGAAGCTGAACTGTTTGGCCACGAAAAAGGTGCATTTACTGGCGCAGCCAGTAATCGTCAGGGCCGTTTTGAACAAGCTGATGGAGGTACCCTGTTTCTAGATGAGATAGGCGATATGCCACTGGATGTGCAAACCCGTTTATTACGTGTGCTCGCCGATGGTAAGTTCTATCGGGTAGGCGGGCATCAGGGGATAAAAGTTGACGTGCGAATTGTTGCGGCGACCCATCAAAATTTAGAGAAAAAAGTGCAAAGTGGCGAGTTCCGTGAAGATCTTTTTCATCGTCTTAATGTTATTCGTATACAGCTGCCCTCATTAAAAGAGCGCCGTGAAGATATTAGCTTATTGGCACAACATTTTTTAAATAGTATTGCAGATGAGTTAAATGTAGAAAGCAAAAAACTCACTGACGAGACAAAAGAGTATTTGGGCCAATTACCCTGGCCGGGGAACGTGCGTCAGCTAGAGAATATCTGTCGCTGGTTAACCGTGATGGCCAGTGGGCAAGAGGTGCATATTTCCGATCTGCCGCCAGAATTAATCTTACAGGAAACGCAAGAGAGTGACGGTGAAACGCCACTCTGGCAGAAAAATCTCCAGCAGTGGACTTTAGCGGAGCTCAAACGGGGCGAAGACAATATTCTTGCCAATGCCTTGCCTGAATTTGAAAAAATAATGCTGCAAACCGCCCTCACCTTCACTCAAGGAAAAAAACAGGAAGCCGCGAAACTACTAGGTTGGGGTCGAAATACCTTAACCCGTAAGTTGCAAGAGTTTGATATTTCGTAACAGCATTAAAAGCTAGCGGGCAGGAAAGCAAAAGGCAGGAAAACCTTCCAGCTTTCCTGCCCTTTAACTGTCAAGCCTTCGGGCATTTCTACCCTTAAGCCTTATAACCTTCCAGCCGTCGATCTTTTCTTAATCAAACTCTTTTAGGTTCTTTTCAAACGCTTCAAACTGATCTGTTATTGATTTTTCCGGCTTAGCCGTGGCTAAACTGGTTAAAACAATCGCAGTAGTCGCAAAAATTATCCCCGGAACAATCTCATACAAATCGAAAATTCCGCCTGTTAACTGTTTCCAGATAACAATAGTGGCACCACCGACAATGAGCCCGGCTAAAGCACCATTTCTGTTCATTCGTTTCCAGTATATGCTTAATATTAATACCGGACCAAATGCGGCGCCGAAACCAGCCCATGCATAGGAAACTAAACTAAGCACAGAACTATCCGGATCCAGCGCGAAATACAAGGCTAATAGTGATAATAGAATCACCCCCAGACGTCCAACCATCAGCACTTCCTTTGAAGAAGCTTGAGGGCGGAGAAGCTGTTTGTAAAAGTCTTCTGCTAATGCCGAGGAGGAGACTAATAACTGAGAATCAGCGGTGCTCATAATAGCGGCAAGAATAGCGGCTAACAAAATACCAGCAGGGATGGGATGAAAGACCGCATTAACTAAAATCATAAAGATTTTTTCGCCATCGACTACTTCCATGCCTAAATTACCCTGCACAAATACCAGGCCAACCAGACCAACCATAACCGATCCAAATATAGAGAGGACCGTCCAGCTCACCGCAATACGGCGTGCTTTGGTTAAATCTTTATTGCTGCGGGTCGCCAGAAAACGCGCAAGGATATGTGGCTGGCCAAAATAACCGAGGCCCCAGGCGACTAATGAAACAATTGCAATCCACGATAACGGCTCACCATCTATGCCGTGCCATAGGGTTAGCAGTTCCGGATTAATATTGGCTAAATTTGTGCTTAGCTGATCGAATCCCTCCTGCATTACGACGATAGGTACAATCACTAGCGCTGCTGACATTAATAAGCCCTGCACTAGATCTGTCCATGATACTGCCAGGAACCCACCAAATAGCGTATAAGAAACAATGCATGTAGCACCTATAATAACGGCGTAGGTATAATCTAGACCAAATACAGTTTCAAATAATTTACCGCCGGCAACCAAACCTGAGCTGGTGTAAAAAAGGAAAAACATTAGGATGAAAAAAGCGGAGATAGTTTGCAGTAATTTAGTTTTATCATTAAAACGACGGGAAATAAATTCCGGCAACGTTAATGAGTCATCGGCAGTAATACTATAAGTACGCAGACGTTTTGCAGTGATCAGCCAGTTAGCCCAGCTACCAATTAACAGTCCACCAGCGAGCCACAGAGCCTCAATACCTGCCACATAGGCGTAACCAGGCAAACCCAGTAATAACCAGCCACTCATATCAGAAGCACCTGCAGATAATGCAGCTGGCCATGGGCCTAATGTACGTCCGCCTAAAAAATAATCCGAAGTGTTACTGGTGCGTTTATATGCGTAATATCCGATAAATAGCATGACAGCTAAATAGAAGATAAATGTTGCCGTGATGGCAAAGCTGTTTTCAATCATACGTTCCCTGTTGAGGTAAAGTTAAAAATGGCTGGAAATTATAACACAATAGAACGGTTTAATCTTTGTGGGTAACCAGCGCCTGATTTTCGCTTAATAACTGACCTATCACCTGTTCACTTTCGGTAAGGCTACCTGCGACGTGAAACGCTTCAATAATGCTATCTGCCCATTGTAAATAATCAGCTTGCAGGACAAATACGCCAACCTGATTACCTGCCTCCGATAAACTAGCCAGTTGATTATTTTTCAGTAGATAGAGATCACTGACACGACTGTTTAACCCTTTCACCGTTAACGGGATCTGTTTTTCTTCGCTGCGAATATTCACATTTTGCAGATTGACCTGTTGTAAAAATAGCGTTTCAATCGGCAGCTTGCCTTTGCCAAGCAGAGCACCTTCAGATTTCTGCATAAAATCCGGAATAGTTAGGTGCATATCTTTAAGCAATAATGACAATATCTGCAAGCGCTCGACGGATAAAGCGGGGGCAGGAAAAAGATCAAGGGATAGCAGCGCATCAGCTTGCAGGCTCAGCTCGCCGGAGAATATGTTGATAAATAATCGCGTTAAACTGAGTCTGTTTTTATCGAGTTGCAAGTCAAGCAAGCTGTTATCTACAATAATGTCAGCTTGATTGGGCAGACTAACAATAAACTCTTTAATTGACAGCGCCAACATCCCTTGCAGGTTAGGTAGATCCAAATCGCCAGATAATGATAGCTTATCAAACGTTAATGCTTTTAAATCATCCAACTGTATAGCAAGTGTTGCAAAGTCAAAGCGCACGTTTCCCTGAAATGATCTGCTAACGATTTTTTTATTATTGATAACAAGTAAATTATCAGAGCTTAGCGTTGCCTGTTGTAATAGCAGACTTTGCTGCGCATTACTTAAATCTAGGTTTAAGTCGGATACCCGTAATTTTTTTATATGTAATTTATCCCAAGGTAAATTTTGTGTCTGATATTTCGTTTTCTCTCTACTTTTTTGATCGATCGCTCGATCTTCTGAAAGGCTTTGGCTAAGATGCAGATCAATGCCCGCCAGAGAAACTAATTCAAAGTCTAACTGACGATTCCAAAGATCCACTCGGGCAATTTCAATATTGATCTTATCTATCTCTAGCTGCATCTCTGGACCACGCTGCACGGACAATCCTGAAATGGAAAACCGGAGATCCTGCCAACCGTTATGTTCAATTGCGACAAAGCTGATTTGATAACCAGTGGATTTTTCAATCTGTTGTGCGACCCATAGCGAGTAATCATTTAGATTAAAGAGGCAAGCTATCGAAGTCACAAACAGAGTGAGTAGCAAGGCTGATATAATGAAAAAACGTTTCATCTATTTAGCCTTATCAATTGCCAGCCAAGGCAAAGGAAAAAAAAACTAAGCATGCACATACTGGCCTTTCTCTCCTAACCAACGTTTACTCAATGGTTCAATCAGCTCGGGATAGTCCTGCATCAATTGCAGTGCGAGTTGCTGAGTTTGAGGAATTAAAGCTTGATCACGGATTAAATCTGCAATTTTAAATGTCGCAACCCCAGTTTGTCTGGTACCCAGCACTTCACCCGGGCCGCGAATCAGTAAATCTTGTTCGGCAATATAAAAACCATCATGGCTCTCACGTAAAATGTGTAACCGTTGTTGCGCGCTTTTGGAGAGCGGATTTTTATAAAGTAAAACACAGTGGCTGGCGACACTCCCCCGCCCAACTCGCCCGCGCAGTTGATGCAGTTGCGCCAACCCCAGGCGCTCAGGATTTTCGATAATCATTAAACTCGAATTGGGCACATCCACGCCCACCTCAATCACAGTTGTTGCCACAAGCAGGTCTAATTCACCCGCTTTAAAAAAATCCATCACATACTGTTTTTCAATCGTTTTCATCCGTCCATGCACTAAACCGATACGCAGATCAGGTAGAGACAGTTGCAAATTATTGGCGGTTTCTTCTGCCGCCTGACAATCCAAAGCCTCAGACTCTTCAATTAAAGTACAGACCCAATACGCTTGCCGTCCCTCATTTTTACAAGAGTGGTAAACACGCGCAATAATATCATCGCGCCGGGAATCCGGCAGAGCAACGGTTTGCACAGCAGTGCGCCCGGGGGGCAATTCATCAATGACCGACACATTGAGATCCGCATACGCAGTCATTGCTAATGTTCTCGGAATAGGGGTAGCGGTCATCGTTAACTGATGCGGTGCGAGTGCACCTAACTGCCCTTTTTCACGCAAAGCTAGGCGTTGATGAACACCAAAACGGTGCTGCTCATCAACAATAATCAGCGCTAAATTATTAAACTGTACGCCATCTTGGAACAACGCATGCGTGCCGATCACCATTTTAGAGAGACCCAGGCTGATATTTTCTAGCTGCGAACGCTTCTCTTTGACTTTCATTTTCCCGCAGAGCATACCGACACCGATTTTTAACGGTTCAAACCACTTTGTAAAATTAATCAGGTGCTGCTCAGCCAATAGCTCGGTCGGTGCCATTAACGCAACCTGATAACCCGCTTCAATAACGCGCAGCGCGGCCAGTGCGGCTACTAATGTTTTTCCAGATCCCACATCACCCTGCACTAAACGCATCATAGGCGTCGCTTGCTGCAGATCGGTGTGAATCTCTTGCACCACTCTCGATTGCGCATTAGTAAGTGAAAAACCAAGGCTGGCTAATAACTGTTTTTGCAATATGTCAGGTTCCCTAAACGGGATCGCTTGATGGCGCTGCGCATCAGCGCGCAGCGCAAGCATGCTAATCTGCTGCGCCAATAGCTCTTCAAGGATAAGGCGCTGCTGAGCGGGATGGGTTTTAGCTTCCAGCTGTTCGATAGAAGCATCTGATGGCGGACGATGAATATAATAAAGCGCATCGTTTAAACTTATCGGATAGGTGAGCAGCTTTAACGGCACTAATTCATCTATTTTATTTTGCCGCAAAAAAGCTAAGGCTTGCTCTGTTAAGTTGCGTAAACTGTTTTGTTTCAAGCCATCGGTTGATGGATAAACAGGGGTTAAGCTCGCCTCGATAGCATTTTTTTCGAGAGAAGCAAGCAGCGAATAATCTGGATGGATCACCTCAACACCTTGGTAACCGCGTTTAAATTCGCCAAAACATTTAATCAATGCCCCTTTTACAAAGCTATTTTGCTGTGCTGCATTAAAATGGAAAAAGTTAAGCGTTACACTGCCACTGCCATCGCTTATTTTACATTTTAATATGCGTCGCTTACCAGACTGCAGATCGCAGCTTAATACACGGCCTTGCACGCTTACCTGCATTCCATCCTTGAGATCTGCGATGGCATAAATTCGGGTTCTGTCTTGATAATGCAAAGGCAGATGAAAGAGCAGATCGGCCACGCTGTGTAAACCAATCTTAGCTAGCTTTTGCGCGGCTTTAGTACCAACCCCTTTTAGAACCGTTAAGGGCACTTTATCTAATTTCATTTTAAACCCCAAACAGTTAAACTCGGCAACATACAATAATCAGAACTTAGACCTATTATGCTTGAAGTTCTAATTATTTACATAATTTACCAAGGAAATGGATATGCATCTGTTATTTTTAATTTTTGTTTTTGTATTTAGCGCGGCCACGCTAGCAAAAGAATCTCCTGTGGATGAACGTATGGAGCAAGAAAAAAAACTGCAAAAGAGTCGCTTTTCTATTATCCCCCATAAACCCAATTATCTTTTGCCTTTTACCTTTAATAATAATATTCAATCTTACGAATCTTATAAAGATGTTGTTTCATCTGACGAACTTCAGGAATTTGAGATAAAATTTCAGATTAGTTTTAAAATCCCTGTCTTAGTTGATATTGCCGACTTACCCATTTCCCTTTATTTTGGTTATACCCAAGTTTCTTTCTGGCAAGCATATAATAGCAACAATTCATCACCATTTCGCGAAACTAATTATGAGCCAGAAATTTTTATACAGTGGTTACATAATATAGAATTAGTGAGTGATTGGCGTTTTAAAATGGCAACGCTGAGCGTAACCCATCAATCAAATGGTAGATCAGATCCTATCTCGCGCAGTTGGAACAGAATAGAAAGTAATCTTGTTTTTGAGAATGGAGATTTTACTCTCGCCGTTAATCCTTGGTATCGTTTTAAAGAAGACTATGAAAGTGATAATAATCCAGATTTATTGGATTATTATGGCCACGGAAAAATTTATGCTCTTTATCAAATGGATGAGCATAATTTCTCGATTACCAGTCGCAATAATATCGAAAGTGGTTTTAGCAAAGGAGCGCTGGAGATCAATTGGAGCTTTCCTATCCACGGTAGAATTCGCGGTTATTTTCAAATTTTCTCGGGATATGGCAACAGCCTGATAGAGTATAATGAATATACCAATACGATAGGGTTAGGCATCTCCTTAACTGACTGGTTATAAGTCACTTAACCCATTAACTATTTCCGCACTGACCTGTTCGATAAAGAGCAGACGCTGGCTATCATCGAGATCTGCGCCGTTTATATTCAGTGATGACCAGTGCGGGTGATTGCGTGATTTGCGTAACCATTTAGACCAGTTTTTGGGCATCTCATTTTTTTGCTTATGTTGGCTCACCTGATAATCAATTTTATCAAGACTTGCATGCCCTCTTTGCTGCAGGAGTGCTAATAGCTTCATCTGCCTTAACCACAATACCTGCAGCGTTGTATCATTTAAACAGATATAACGGTTGCCTTTGATTTTTGCCTGTATCTCATCATAATAGCGTTGCTTCACTCCCCATAACGCACCGGCAATTCCCCCTGTTAATGCCGCCACACCTAAGGTCATTCCGCCGGTAACCAGATCGACAGTGACCCCTAAACCGGCACCTTTAGCTATATTGCCGGTTAGCTTAATACCAAACTCCTGCAAGTTATCAGCGGAAAAAAGATCCAACGGCCAGCCATCTTGTTCAACGGGTAATTCGCTCTTTTCTAGATCCTCTTTGCGAAATTGATAGAGCGTTAACAATCGGCGCACACATTTTCTTTCCGCACTACGCACCGCTTGTTGAAGCTTAACGCTTGCCTGCTTAATCTCTTGCTCAGTATTGACCGCCTTGTAACGCACACACGCAGATTCAACAAATAGATTAGCAACGATCACACTTGCCGCATTAAAACGTTCAGACCATTGAACATGACGCTGATTGATGAACTCTTGCAACAGATCTTCTTTATCCGCCAGCAAGGTTTGCATTTTCTGGTAAATCTTAATTTCATCGATAAATTTAAAATGAACATTATCAAAGCAGACAAAAGCATGAAAGTTTAAACGTGCCAGCTGCATTTTCCACTGCTCTAAATTGGCGTGGCCCTGTTTGGTAAAATTAAGTACCGGGATAATTGGTTTAGCCGCATAGCTGAGAATCTGTAATTCATCCCGATATTTACCTAAAATTGGTTCTCGTAAATCAACTACATAAAAAATAAGGTCGTTATTTAGCAAGGTACGCAGTACTTTCGCCTCCTGCTCAAGTTCAGGGTATTGAGTGTGATGCGCAAGAAACTTTTGTATCCGTTCAACCCCATCGACAGAGTGGTCGGTAAAATAACCGCTTAAAATATGATGCAGGCGCATCGAGTCTTCCAAACCGGGCGTATCAAACAGGGCGAGACTATTATGCTCATCAATTAACAATGCACCGCCTTCAACATGACGCGTAGTGCCGGCTTGATCGGCAACTTCGCCGAACGCAGGATCACGTAATAAGGTACGCATTAATGAGGTTTTTCCGGCATTAGCATGGCCAACCACCGCAACTGACAACCCTTTTTTACTCATCTCGCCCCCGGACTTTTAACTGGATAATATTATCTAACGGGATATCCGCTTGTGCTGCAAGTAGATACCAATCACTGCGCCGCTTACTTACATAAGATGACTCCATAAGGCCTTCATCTATCAGTAACAGATAAAACGATTTTGAGGTTAAACAGGTTAATGATTTAATAAAGGCTAATAAACCACGATCCGGCAGACGCGCCAGTGTGACGTATAACACCACCGCTGGTTGGCTAATTGTTGCAATCTCATTTAATACGCACTGCTGAGCTTGAAAATCACAAACATTTTTTAATAGTACAAACTGCTCTGGAGAATAGTGTTTTACATGTTGCCTGCATTCAATAAATTGACTTTCAGATAACTCTATCGCCACAGGATAAAAGCAGGATGGAAGTTGATGCGATGCCGTTTGTAAGTGCTGGGGGTGAGTCGCTTCAATTTTAGAATGATCCGGATCGCTAATTCCCAAAGAGGTCACATTGGGCTTTAACTGTTGCCGTAACTGTACGTAATAAGGCAGGCTGAGCTTTAAATTAAATCGCTCTGTTTTTCTAATGGATAAAAAACGCATTAATAACAATAAGAAAAAGCGCGGCAATATACCGTAAATCAGCAAACTGCTAATTAACAGGCTAGACCAAACTAAGCGGCTATTTTGCGCGTCAGCAAGTAGATTAACCGCCCCTAAATGGATTTGCTGTATCTGCTGGGGATCCGGTACGGCAACCCCCAATAGATTAGGGATATAGGCGAGCAACTCAGTTAGCCACTGAAAGCTTTGCTTGGATAAAATACTAGTCTGCCAAATAAAGTCCACCTGATGGGTGGCCAGCATAATGACCAGCATGATGGTTGCGCCGACAAAATAACTTAACCACAACAGATGAGTTACATAAGATAACTGATAACGCCCTAAATCACCGGATAAAATGATTTTAAAATAGCATCTAAATATTGGCCAAAAATGAGGATGCTGTGCGGCTTGCGGATTAAAACGTTTTTCAACGGTTTTGAATAAGAACAGACTAAGATGAGCCAGCCAACCCCCGCTTAATAGATTGGCTTGTAAAAACAGGAAGAACCAGAGACACAAGGCCAAAAGATTGGGAATAAAGAACAGACCGAACGCCCAAAAAAAGTTTATCTGCGTGCCCTGCTCAGTAAAAAAAAGCTGATCTACACTGCTTGCGCCCAGCACCAATAAAAGTAGGGAGAGCAAAATAAAAACGTTTTTAGTTAAGGCCTTGAAATGGGTAAAGAGTACGGAGATTTGCAGCTCCTGATCAAGCTGTTTCGCGCGATCTAACAGCAACAGTTCAAAGTCAGCATCTGCATTGCTTAACGGAGGCGCAGATAAAGCCGGGTAATCACCTTCAGCAGCGCGTACACCTTCGGCTAATAAACGTTGCTGAAATAGACTCAATGAAACTTCTCCCGAATTTATTTAGTTTGCGGACTCTTTGCCGATGAACGGATAGCCAGCCACCAAGCCTCATCCGCATCAATTTGCCCCTCTTCGTCCAATGGAGGATAAGGTAAATTTTTCTCTTTGCATAATTTAGTAAAAATGGGATGGCCACCTTCAAATAAAATACGCTTTGTTTCATCGCTAGGTAAACGGCATTCACCGTTATACATACCCGCTAGTTCCCGTTGACGTTGTGCTTCATACAATATAAGCGCAGAAGCAACTGAAACATTTAACGACTGGCACATGCCGACCATGGGAATAATCACATCCTGATCCGCAAGTGCTAATGCCTCGCTGCTGATACCATGTTTTTCCTGGCCCATCAAAATAGCAGTTGGCTTGGTATAATCCACCTCGCGAAAATCAATTGCGCTATCAGAGAGGTTAGTGGCAATAATCTGCATTCCTTGGGCGCGTAACTCTTTGACGGCATCCTCTAAGGTATCGTATGAATGGACGTTTACCCAATTCTGACTGCCGGTTGCAGTACTGCCAGAGAGACGTTTTGCCCGGCTTTCCCAAGTTGCATGCACATCACTTACGCCAACAGCATCGGCAGTACGTACAATAGCCGCTAAGTTATGCGGTTTCTGTACTTGCTCTAAAAACACAGTCAGATCGGGTTGACGATAATTTAGCATTTGTGTAATACGGGCAAGGCGTTCAGGCGACATAATAACTCTCAAAAAAAGGGCGGAAGATTAATAAGTTATTATACATAAAATAACGAGGGCAAAAAAGAAAGATATAAGAGAGACAAAAATCCCAGCGTAGAACAGCACTGGGATAGTAGGTTAGAAAACAAGGAAATTTAAGTAAATTATTAATCTCGTAATGCGATGTAATTGGTTCGCGCATAGTCAGGTCGGGCAGACTTTAAAATAGCGGCTTCTTGCTCGCTTAATTTACCCGTAGGTAGCCCTAATACTTTATGAGTTAGTTGCTCTCTTGCATCAATCGCAATTGATAATTTTATAATACGTCCACTGCCTTTAATTTCCTGAGTCTCAAACGCAGGCACAAGTACACCAGAGCGTAATAAGTTACTTACAGCCAGTTCATTCATTGGCAGTGACAGGACGTTTTTACGCTGAATAATAAATTCACGTAAAACCGCTTTCTCTTCAAAGTCCAATTGACGGATCATTTTGTTGCGAGTGTCTAAAAGTTGACGCTTGGTGAGCGCGGCGCAAATATAAGCGAATAGAAATATCACTAAACGTGTCAGCAGATAGGATCCTGTCAACAGCGCCAAAATCCAGACATAAGGAGAGTAAAGTTGCGACCACTGTGCCGTACCTGACTGATTGAGGAGAGAAACGGGTACAATCAACAGGGTTGCACTGGCGATACACATCCAAGCCATGGTCAGCGTAATGCTTTGTTGTTCTTTTACGCGTCGAAATAACTGCATCATAATTAAGCTCCTTGCCAAAAAGTTGTTACACAAAGTGTATATAGCAAGGTCCGTGCCAGTGTTTGTTTTAAAGGGGGCTGGGGGAGTTTTAGATAAGAAAAAAGGAGCCGAAGCTCCTTTTTTCTTATTCTTATTGTTCAAAAATTAATCATCAATCGTCAATACACATTTTGTTGTGAGAGTTGATGGTAAAGGAGCTAAAGATTTAATCACCAAAGAACCAGTGCTAGTGTCATCATCAGCAGCCAATTCAACGCTAAATGAGTATGCGCCGTCAGAGTTAGGCACAGTCCATGAAGTATCTCCATTTATCGTACCATTCGTTGTAGATGCAGTGATCACAGTCCCTACAGCTGGAGTGTTATTATTCATATCAGAAACTTGAACTGTTACTGTTGTTTGTGTTACGGCTCCAGATAAGTCTACACTACCGACTGAGAATGCGCACTGTTGCTCATCAGTGGTTGCTGTGATTTGTGTTTGTTTATAAATATAAATAAAACGTTGGTCACAATAGGCAACATTGTCTTCACATTGCATACCTGTATATTTAGTATCACCATACGTATAAGCTGAATCTTTTGCACCATATGCATCATCTACATCGTGATACCACTCACCATCGTTGTAAATACCATCAGAGTTTTCATCTAAAAAGACCTCAGCATTATCTGTGAAAACTTCACCATCGTTGTATGTCCCATCTGACGGACTAACATCTTTAAAACTTTCAACACCCAAAGCATAAGCTAAAATCGTCACCTTACCATCAATAGCTGGCATATCACCGATTGATGTCCAAGTCATCACACATTCACTTTTATTAGTCGTACATGATCCTACCGTACCCGTTAATGCATCCTCAATTCGCCCGGCTTCTGCTCTAAATGATACTGCCGTTCCATCAGGAATTGGATTATTACCATCAGCATCAGCAAAGTTAACCGTAACAGCGACTTTGGCATCATTATGATTTATTCCAGGAACAGATGATTTATCCACTCCGATCGAGAAACTACCTTGGTCAGGATAACCTGTTGAAATATATAAACCTGTAGATGTGTTAAAAATAGTGGGATCGTTGACTGCAATAACCTTAACCGTTGCAGGGCCTGCTGCTCTACCAGATTTAATTAAGGTAGTTACTAAACCAGTCGAATCACTGATATCGTCTTCTATCGCAATAGATGAACCATCTGGCCCCGAAAGCTCAAAAGTCACAGGTTGCGACACAACTGGAGTACCATTATCGTCTACTAACTTAAATGTCACCATTGCTGTTTCTTTACGATCGAAACCACCAGTGCCTTTAATCGAAATCCATTCGGGAGTAGCTCCTTCATAAGTGAAATAAGAGGGATCACCTGCCACTGCATCTACGCTTGGAACAATAGTATCTGTAGTTGTCGTAGTGTTGGTAGTCGCAGTAGTGTCTGTAGTATCTGTAGTATCTGTAGTATCTGTAGTCGTAGTCGTCGTGCCATCTAAACTGCCACCACATGCAAAAAGCAAGAGTGAAAGCATTGTGATAATTAAAGTTTGCTGCAATTGCATGGAAAGTTCCTTCTAATAAATATAAAATTGCCAATAAGTTGAGGAGTATAGAGTAAATTCTTTTTAGTTATTAGATTATTATCTGTTTTTTGGACACCGCTCAATAGCTATTGATATAAATTAAAGCTATTTTGTTTACAAAGAAGGTTTATTGTTATGAATTTTAGAGATTTAGAGTATCTGGTTGCATTGGAAGAGTTAAAGCATTTCCGAAAAGCGGCGGAAAGGTGCTTTGTCAGTCAACCTACATTAAGCGGTCAGATCCGTAAACTTGAAGATGAACTGAATATCCAGTTAATGGAACGGTCATCGCGTAAAGTTATCTTCACTCAAGCAGGGCTTGATATTGTTAGCAAAGCAAAAACAATATTATTAGAGGCTAAATCATTAAAAGAGATAGCCAAAAGCTATAATGATCCGATGCATGGTAGTCTGCATATAGGATTAATTCCCACAGTTGCTCCCTATCTATTACCTTTGATTGTACCGACGGTAAAAAAGCATTTTACTGAATTAGAACTGTACCTGCATGAAAATCAAACGGATATCCTATTAAAGCAACTTGAAGAGGGAGAGCTCGATTGTTTGCTGCTGGCATTGCTACCTGATATGGAATCATTTCAACATTATCCGCTTTATGAGGAGCCACTTGAGCTTGCCTTAGCGGAAACACATCCATGGGCAAATAAAAGCTCAATTGATTTAAATAAACTGCGCGGAGAGCGGGTTTTAATGCTCGAAGAGGGACATTGTTTACGCGATCAGGCACTCGGTTTTTGTTTTACCGCAGGTGCAATTGAAGATCACAGCTTTAAGGCAACCAGTTTGGAAACTCTGCGTCATATGGTAAGTGCCGATACGGGCCTTACTTTATTACCTCAGCTGGCGGTACCGAGTAATCGTCATCAGGCAGGTATCAAATATATCCCCTTTAACGAACCAATTCCATCAAGGACGATTGCCTTGCTCTACCGTAAAAATAGTGTGCGGAAAATATGTTTTGAAAAATTATCTAAACTAATTGGTGAAACCGTGCAGATTAAATTGGATAGTTATTAAATTGAAATGACAAATCTTATAAAAAATAGAGACAAAAAAGCCGAACAAAAGTTCGGCTTTTTATTACGGTATTAAAAGAGGCTTACGCTTCTTCTTCTGCCGCTGGGCGGTCTACTAATGTGATATAAGCCATAGGAGCTTTATCACCAGTACGGAACCCACATTTAATGATACTAGTGTAACCACCAGGACGAGTCGCGTAGCGAGGACCTAGTTCATTAAATAATTTTGCAACCGCTGCATCATCACGAA
>NZ_JBLIEK010000017.1:0-48649 GCF_047632995.1 Psychromonas sp. | reverse complement strand
TATATTTTGCTGTATTCGCTATTTTATCCTGGCGATTTACAAGCACGATAAAATCACCACGTGAAATAGGCATAAATAGCCCTTTGGGTAGTGTTAGCCGTAACTCACGTTTTAGTTCATCTGCTTCTTTTTCTAATTTAGAGATCTCTTTTCTGACCGCTTCCGCCTCTATCCAATTTTGTTTAGAGCTAGCTTCAAAAAAAGGGACCAATAAGTCGCAACAGAGAGCTACTTTGTCCATATGCATCTGAATGGGGTGAATGGGAGACTTTGCAAAAACTCCAAATATTGAATTAATTGGCATGACTGATCCTATTGTTTTAGTTTGATAACCGTCTAAATTGTTTTGTTTTAGTTTGATAACCGTCTAAATTGTCAGCTTGAACAGCAATATTCGGCGCATGTTATCTTTCTTTTGCACACATTTGAACCTGAATTTAGTATAATTTACGAATTATTGCGATTTTAGATCGTTGCATACTTGATTAATAGGGTTATTCGGAAAAATTATGGAAACAGAAATCGAGATAAAGTTTATTTTCAGCTCAGAATTTGAACTTGAACTGTACCAGAAGATTAATGCGCAGCACTTTATTTCCAGTAAAACGCAATTGTTACATAATGTCTATTTTGATACCGCGGATCGTGCATTGCGCAAAATGGATATGGGGTTACGTGTGCGTAGTTGTGAAAACCGCAGCGTACAAACGATTAAAACAGCAGGACGCGTGATCGGCGGCTTGCATCAACGGCCCGAATATAATGAACCGATAGAAGGCGCTCGGCCTGAACTTTCTCGCTTTAACAGTAAAATATGGCCGGATGACTGCGATATCAAATCGCTTGAGAGCGAATTATTTCCCATGTTTACTATCGACTTCGAACGTCAAACATGGCTTGTAGAAATGGCTGACGATACGCTTATTGAAGTTGCTTATGACCGCGGTTTCATTGAAAGCAATCAAGGTAAAGTCGCGATTTGTGAAATAGAACTCGAATTAGTTAAAGGTGATGAAAAACAACTGTTTGTTTTGGGTAATGATATAGCTTTATTACCCGAGGTGCGCTTAGGTAATGTCAGTAAAGCGCAACGTGGTTATATGCTGACAGATAAAGCCCTTTTTAAGGTAAAACCGCTTTCTCACTCTCCCCTTTTTCCCTCTATGTCAGTTGAGCAGGCCTTGCTTACCAATATGCAGCATGGCTTGCGTCATATTCAGTACCATGAAAGTTGTTATATTGAGTCATGTCAGGATGATGCTTTAATTGAATTGTTAACCGGCATTAAGTTTCTGCATCAAAATTTAAAATTATTTAAACAATCCTCGCCCCTTCTGCTTAAAGCGTCATGGATTGAAGATCTACATTGGTTAGCGCGCGCTTTTTCTTGGATTGATCAGCGCAGTACTTATCAGAGCTTGCTCGAAAACAGAGGGTATTATCTTAGAAAGCTGCCTAAATTTAAATCGCTGCTTAAAAAATTAGAGATTCAGGATAACAATCTGCCAAAGAAGCAAGATGTACTCGAACTGCTTAAATCCACCCGCTATTGCCAATTTATTTTAAATATTACGCAATGGCTGATTCAGTTTGAAAAGAGTACTTTTTCTAGCGAAAAGGCAAATTCTATTAATGATTTTGCTCGCGGCTATTTAACCTCTGCCTGGGAGGAATTAAGAGTTGGCCTCACTTCTGAAAAAGAGAATCAGCTGTTAGCCTATCAAGGCTTGTTAGAGGCTAATTTATTAATAGGTTTAAGTGTTGGAAATTTATTTTCAGAGGAGAAAAATACCGCTTTTCGTTCTCCCTGGTTAGATATTAAGCAGGGCTTAAAAGAGTTGGCCATGATCAATGTTATTGCTGATTTTGCAGAGCAGGAAGTGGATACAGAGCGTCGCAGTGAATACATTAAATGGATCAAACGTAAAGAGGAGTCTTTGCTGCATGCCCTAGAGCAGTCTAAAGAGCAGGCATTATTAAAAGAGATTTATTGGCGTGATAGTATCTATCAATAGGCATGCTATTAGCTCGTTATGTGACAAATTGTAATCAAATTACTTTTAGATCACAATTCTCTATTAATTCATTTCCAATTCAGTTCTTTAAGTCTATTTTTAAGGTATAACGTGTAGACTTTCCTTATCTCTCGTTGAGTTAGTTGCGGAGCTACTCAGCTGATATTTATTATTTATGCAGGTATATAAAATATGGCTTTATCAACATTAAATACAATTGAAAAAAAGTTTGTTAATAGGTCGATGACCCAAAAATGGGGATTGCTGTTATTGGTGGGAGCCTTTCTGTTTGTTATAAAAACATTGAGTGTAGGAATTCTCTTAAGCGATAAATTATTTACTAATGCACAGGATGCGTTGGCGCTTGTCAGCAGCTATAATTTATGGGCTGATTTAATCATTTTAGTTATTTTTATAGCCGTTTTATACTGGGCTATGTCGGTGATGAAAAAGCATATTTTAGTAACCTCTCGAGATTTAGAACTGGCCATAACTCAAGGTACCCTGGTGGATTACGCGCAATTAACTTCAAAAGATGAACTCGGAAATGTTGCGCGCATGGTTTGTACGGAAACTGGTAAGCTGCAGAATATTTTTCAGATGCAGAAAGAGAGTGCGATAGAGTTAAATGACATTATCGAGAGTCTATCAACCTGTATGGAAATTATTACGGAGTCGATGGATGAGGAATTTGGACAGGTTGAACAACTTGCCACGGCAATGAACGAGATGACTGCAACAGTCAATGAGGTTGCAAGCAACGCAAACAGCGCGTCATCTTCCACAACTGAAGCATCTGCCGTTGCCCAGGAAGGCAGTCAATTTGTTAATGCAACGGTCGCTACCATTAATTCATTATCAAGCAATATTGGCGCCTCAGCTGACGCGGTAAACAATGTTGAATTAAAAGTAGAAGGTATTGGCAGTGTTGTTGATACTATCCGCAGTATCTCTGAGCAAACTAACCTATTAGCATTGAATGCCGCCATTGAAGCGGCTCGAGCAGGTGAAGCTGGGCGCGGTTTTGCGGTTGTTGCAGATGAGGTCCGTAACCTGGCAAAACGTACGCAAGATGCAACGGTTGAAATTCAAGGTATGATTGAACAGCTGCAAAGAAGTGCGCAAGATGCAGTTGGTTTAATGGGTAAAAGTGTTAAAGAAGCTGATACGGGTGTGGAGCAGGTAACGCAAGCGGGCATACAGTTAGCCGGAATCGTTGAAAAAGTTCACCATATCTCTGATATGAACTATCAAATTGCATCGGCGGCAGAAGAGCAAACGACAGTGGCCGGCGATATCAACAAAAATTTAGATGAGGTTAAAGAGATTGTTGAAGGCTCAGTTACCGTATTAAAAGAGGTAACGGAAATGGTAGAAATGATAAGCAAGCATGCACAGAGCTTAAGCAAGTAGGCGAACAGTTAACCCTCCTTTACAATAGTAAAAAAAAAGCACTTCTAAGGAAGTGCTTTTTTTTACTTGTTAATATTAGAGTGGGATCAGTTTGCAATTATTTCTTAACTTCACTTTCCAGTGCAAATTTAGTCAACTCCTCAATCACCGACTTTTTTATTTCTAATTGTTGTTCTGCCGGAATTTTATAGCGTTCACTCAGTTGCTGGTAATCATCATCACTTAAGCTGACCGTTAAGCGAGGGCGTTTGGGTTTTGTATGAGTGGGCAGATCTAATAGGTAGCGGATCTGCTCTGATGGGCTGATTCCCTTATCTAATGCGCTGCGCCTAATGCTATATTGCAGTTTTGTATCCATATCAAATGCAATTTGTACCGCTTTAACGACCTTTGCTGATTGTTGCCATTTCTTTGGTAATTCTCTGTCAGCCATGGGATTATTCTCCTTTGATCCATAATTCTGAAATTTCATTGGCGGGTCTTAAAAAAGAGAGGTAGATATCGGTATCGCCATTTTCAAAAATAAATATATCAATGAAACGTTTTTCTTTGCCCCCCGATAATGAGTAAAACTCAAACTCACGGCCATGTTTTTGTGCATTGTCTTGCGGTGGTGTTGTTGTTCGGTAATCTTCCTGATGTTTATAACCTGTGGTCATAAAATCTTGCTGAATATATTCATCAGCAATCATATCCGCATAATGATGATTATTTGTATGTGGTTTCAGGCGCGCATTACCCGGCTCTTCGAAAATCTCAGAAAAAGCGTCTAAATCAAATAAGTTTTCAACATCATTTCGAGTTAGCAATAAACTAAATTTAACTAATTGTTGGGGATTAATTGGGAAACTTAAATAAACTAACTGTGGTCCGCTGCCTTGGCCGATAATTTGTGGATAATGTTCATGTTTAAACTCAAGTGTTTTTATATCAATGACTTGTAGTTGTTGTTTGCGCATCGCTTGAGGCAGCGCAAAACTATCCCCAAAGGTGAAAATGTCGTTAATTTGCAGATCTTGCGGCTTTGTTAATGTACGTGTTGTGATCGGTTGTTTTTTACTAAACAGAGACTTAAAAAAACTCATGATTTTTCCTTCTTTAAAAGCAAATAACCCAGTGCACTTTATGTTATTTGCTTTAATTTCACTCTTTATTACTTGGTTTTTAGGCGATCTAGAATTGACTGCGCGCTACTCTGTTGTGCGCCGATACCCGCTTGTTGTAATTTAGCCTGCAGTGAACTATCGCTATTTTCAGATTCAAGTTGCTCGGCGGCTTTGAGTTGATCATCAAACATCGCCTGTTTTTGTTTAATGCGCTCTAAAGAATCTTTCGCATTTAATAGCTTAGAGTTGCTTGCAGTAAAATTATCTGTGATTGCGGATGTGGCTTTCTGCACGCTTTGTGTTGTTTTTACCATGCTCAGCTGGCGTTTATAATCGGTTAATTGACGTTCACTTTTTTTAATTAACTCTTTTAAACGATCCGCACTTTTAAGATAACTTTCATTTGCTTGCTGCTGGTCAGCTGCGCTGCTTTCGAGTTCTGCAATTTTCTCCGCAACTTCAATCGCCAAGGGCTCATTGCCTTGATTAAGGGCCTGCATTGTGTAACCTTCATGCTCTTTAATGCTTGCCTGCAGTTGTGTGACCTCTCGTTCCGCCTGCATCTGTTTTGCCATCACTTCGGTTAAATCACGTTTGGCAAGGGTGATATGTTTTTCTGAATCGCGGATCTCCTGTTCAAAAATGCGCGTAGAGTTGGCATCAACGACAGCTTCACCCGCTTCGCGTGCGCCACCACGAACTGCGGTCATGATTTTTTTAAATATGCTCATAATAAACTCCAAATTAATTTAAGTAACTATCCATCTCAGTAATTACTTCAAGGCTGTTATCACTTAGCGTGACAATCTCTAACTCGATATCAGCAAGGTTTGAATTCACAGACAACGCACCAAATACCACATATTTGTCTTCTATTTTTGCAAATGCAGAGAGTGGCATGGGAATATTCATCTCCAGCATCACTTCCATCATATTGGCTTTGAGTTCAGTTTTAACCTCATCCTCGCCCCACAGGTAAGCAATACATAGAATTTGGTTATCACTAATAGAGATAAAAATGGGGATCTCTTCCCGGCCTAAAATTTCAACTTGCAAAACATCAATGTCGCCATTAATTGGCGTACAATCAAAACTAAAACCAGTTTCTGTTTTGTCATCTAACTGATTTAAATGGGTGGCAATTTTATGAATATTCATAATACTCCTTAATGGGAAAAGACATTTAATGTCTATATGCAGGTTAATTTAGTTTGCTTGTCATTATATGTCAAGCGCTTTAAGTCTGTTTTTATAGCTCTGCCGTATTAGTAATATTGTGGTGGATCTTCTATTATTATATTAGGTTGTATAGGTTATTCTCATGCATTGAGAAGCTAGTATCGTTTTTAGTATTTTTGTTTTTTTGTCTCTATGGATGCTCTATATGTCTTTATTAAATGATAATGCGTTGTGCCAATTTGAAAAAATTAACCAGCAAATTGATCTCTCTTTTCTCAATGCGCCGCAACAGGCTGATTTAAAAACAGCGTTAGGATTAAGTGATTTTATTAGTGATGCATTATCAAAGCAGCCCGAACTATTAACTGAGCTATATGGATCTGGTTTACTTGAATCAGAGCAACGCACAACACAAATCAGCGAAGATCTGCAACGTTTATTATCCACAACTCAAGACGAATTACTATTACATAAAGGGTTACGTTTATTCCGCCGTAAACATATGTTGGTTATCGCTTGGCGAGATCTACTCGGTAAAGCCAGCCTAGAAGAGAGTTTTGAACATACCTCGCACTTGGCAGAGCAGCTGATTCAACAGAGTCTGAACTGGTTATATAACAAACAGTGTAGTGAACAAGGCACCCCAACAAGCCCAGAGGGAATAAGGCAGCCTCTGTATGTTTTTGCGATGGGTAAGCTTGGTGGGCGGGAATTAAACTTCTCTTCCGACATTGATCTGATTTTTGCCTACCCGGAGCGGGGAGAAACGATGGGGGGGCGGCGTAGTATTGATAACCAGGCTTTTTTTATCAAACTAGGGCAACGACTTATTGCGGCGTTACATCAAATAACGGTGGATGGTTTTGTTTATCGCGTCGATATGCGTCTGCGGCCCTTTGGTGAATCGGGGGCGCTAGTAAGCAGTTTTGCATCAATTGAAGATTATTATCAAAGGCATGGTCGCGAATGGGAGCGTTATGCGATGGTTAAAGCGCGTGTGCTTGGTGAAGAAGGCACGTATAAAGCTGAGCTTGAGGCTATGCTCAAGCCATTTGTTTATCGCCGTTATATCGATTACAGCGCAATTGAATCGTTACGTAAAATGAAAGCGATGATCAGTGCGGACGTACGCCGTAAGGGATTAAAAGATAATATTAAATTAGGCACTGGCGGAATTAGAGAAATAGAGTTTGTGGCGCAAGCATTTCAGCTTATCCGAGGCGGGCGCATGGTGGAGCTGCAGTGTGAAGGGTTGCTGCAAACCTTAAAGGTACTTGCGCAATCAGGTGAATTGCCCGTTGAGAGAGCGCAGTGTCTGCAGGAATCCTATTGTTTCTTACGCAGAGTCGAAAATGTTTTACAGCAGATAGGGGATCAACAGACACAAACCCTGCCTGATAGTGATCTTGATAGACAACGTTTAATTCACGTTATGGGATTTGCCAATTGGGCTGGTTTTTACGTGCAGTTGCAGCAGGTGATGAAAAATGTGAATAATGAATTTAACTGGGTAGTTAGTGGTGAGGAGCAAGAAAATAAAGCTGCCGAGCAGGGATTATGCGAATTATGGGCCGTGAATTTAAGCCATAAGGAAACGGTTAAATTATTACAAGAAAAAGGGGTGGATCAGTTATCGGCTGATGGTTTCGCTGTGCAGTTATTAAGTTTAAAGGACGATATTAGCAAAAGACCCGTCGGACCTCGTGGTCAGGAAACGCTGGAAAAGCTACTGCCGGAAATAATCGAGCGGGTCGCTGTCTATAACAATCCTGTCGAACTGATTAGCCGGATGCGTCTTTTGCTCGTAAAAATCATGCGCCGCACCGCTTATTTAGAGTTGTTAAATGAAAATAAAGGGGCATTAAATCAACTGCTCAAATTATGCAGTGCTAGCCCGCTCCTAAGCGAACAACTTGCCCGCTATCCTATTTTATTAGATGAGCTGCTTGATCCCCAGCACCTTTATAACCCGACTGAGTTGGGTCATTATAAACGCGACCTACAACAATTTATGTTACGTATTCCAGAGGAGGATATGGAACAACAGATGGAAGCGTTACGCCAGTTCAAGCAGATCCAGTTTTTATATATCACAGCTGCAGATATTGCCGGTGCAATCACGCTACCTCAGGTCAGTGATCACCTTACCTATTTAAGCGAAGCGTTGATGGATTATGTGGTGCAGCTCGCATGGAAGCAGATGGTTGAAAAATTCGGTTTGCCGAGCAATGTTGTTGGCTGTGATCGTAAAGGTTTTGCGGTAATAGGTTACGGTAAAATGGGCGGTTTTGAACTGGGTTATGGTTCCGATCTGGATGTGGTTTTTTTGCATGAGAGTCATATCCAAGGGCAGACAAGCGGACCGCGTGTGATTGATAATCAGCTTTTTTATGCACGCCTTGCACAACGCATTATCCACCTCTTCAGTACGCGCACTAACTCAGGTGTTTTATATGAGATTGATATGCGTTTGCGCCCATCGGGGGACTCGGGATTATTGGTTTCTAGTGTGGCAGGTTATAGAAAATATTTAGAGAATGAAGCCTGGACATGGGAGCATCAAGCCTTGGTTCGCTCGCGTGTGGTATTCTCTGATCCGGAAATTTTAGCTGAGTTTAATCAGGTGCGTCATGCTGTATTGGTCTTACCACGGCAAAGTCAGTTGCTAGCAAAGGATATTAGTGAGATGCGCGGTAAAATGCGTAAACACCTTAATCGTGCTAAAAAAGGGGAGTTTGATCTGAAACAGTCACCAGGCGGTATGGTCGATATCGAATTTATTGCGCAGTATCTGGTATTAATTAATGCCTGCCAATCGCCACAAGAGCTGTGCAACTGGTCGGATAATTTACGTATTTTTGCAACGTGCAAAGATCTGGCTTTATTAACGCCTGTTGAAGAAAAATCGCTGACTGATGCATATTGCCATCTTCGCGATGCAGCTCACCGTTTAACGCTGAATAAACAAAGCCGTATCGTCAGCGATAAGCTGTTTGTTGATGAGCGCAAAGCGGTGCTAAAAATTTGGCATAAATGGTTAGATTAGATAAGTAGTATATAGCCAAGCTACCTCAAGATGCATCTTTAAGTAATTTGGCTGTTTTTATTACTAATAGAGGCTTTTCTCGCCCTCAGGACGTGTTTTAAAGCGTCGATGCATCCACATATACTGATCATCGCATTCGCGTACCATCTTCTCAATCTGCTGGTTAGTGCGCTGTGTATCTACTTGCAGATCTTGTGTCGGAAAGTCCTCAAGTTTAGGATAAAAAACTAGTTCATATCCGGCCTCAGCAGGCAGACGTTTTAAAAAAACAGGAATAACACAACTGTTTTTAACGCGTGCAAGGGTACTGGTACCCGCCACCGTATTGGCCTCTTTTATTTCAAAGAAGGGTGCGAAGACACTGCTTTTATGGCTGCCGTAATCATGATCCGGGGCATACCAGAGCGCTTCCCCCTTTTTCAAGGTACGTAACATAGCTTTAAAATCTTTGCGATCCAGCATCGCGTTATGTTCCCGCATCCGTCCCCAGTAAAACCAGTAGTCGAGCAGCGCATTGGAATGTTTACGGTAAACTGCACAGCAAGGTTGTACTAAACCTAATGCACGCGCCCCCATCTCTAGCGTTAAGAAATGTGCGCCGAGAAAAATAATACCCTGACCCTTCTCTTGTGCACCTTGAAGATGCTCTATGCCGGTTATTTTTAATAAACCGCGAACACGCCAGCTTGGCCAAAACCAGGCCATGCCCATCTCTAATAAGGCAATACCGCTGTTTTCAAAATTTAGGCGTACTTTTTTATCTACTTCGGCTTGTGATAATGTTGGAAAACATAATTCAATATTACGTCGTGCAATTTCGCGTCTCGATTTTACAATGTGGTAGGAGATACGACCGAGTTGCCTGCCGATAAAAAGTAAAACACCGTAAGGTAATAAAGAGGTTACAAATAGCGTAAAAATACCCGCCCAAGCGAGCCAGTATTTGGGATGGCAGAAGCTGACTTTCAGTTTGTATTGGTCCATAAATGCTCGATCTGGTCTAAAAGAATAGAAAGATTCTACCGAATTATCTAATAAATGCCTATTTTGTCTGGTATTTTTTTATTTTGCGGAACAGATAATTTTATCAGCGCGCTTCTGCGCCAGTTGCTGTAAATTTTTTAATGAGACCTTGATGGCTGATTGGGCTGGCAGTGCAAAATAGTGAATTGGCCGCTTATAGCGGCTGAGTTTACCCTTGAGGTAATTATCGAGCGCTGTTTGCAGTGGCGCTTCATCTAAGCAATCAATAAATGCAACGGGACGTTTCCCAAAAGCAGCGTCGTTAATTGCCACGACGTAGGCCTGCTTTACGCCAGGAAACGCCAACAACAGAGATTCAATCTCCTCGGGTTGGATATTTTCACCGCCACAGATAAACTGTCGATCCTTCCTGCCGATGATTTGTAATCTATTGCCAACCTTTTTGCCGAGATCTTTACTGGCAAACCACTGCTTTTCAGGCAGCAAACTATCCGCCATGACACCATTAAAGTAACCTGCAAAGCGTGTTTTGCCGCGCAGGAAAATCTCCCCTTTTATTATCTTCAGCTCTCTATATTTTAATATAAACAGGCTCGAGTTATTGCTTGAAGTCGCAACTTGGGAGCTCATTTCAGTTAAGCCATAACTTAAATGATAGTTAAAGCCACGCTGCTCTGTCTCCTTTAATAGTCGCTGTGAAAAGGCGCTGCCACCGAGCAGGAGATGTTTAATGGGCAAGTTTCTTTGCTTAAATTCGCTGTTTTCTAATAAACGGGAAAGTTGCGTGTTGACTAAAGATAGGTGGGTAATGTTCAGCTTTTTAAGCTGTTCGGCAGTTAATTGGCTATCACTGAGTACCACTGTTGCCCCTGCAAGTAAGGTCCGGAGTACTGCGGCATAACCGCTAATATGAAACAGGGGCAAAGATAATAAATTTTTATCGCCGCGTTGCAGGGGAATGACTTCTTGCGAGCCTAATGCGCTGTAATAGTGGTTACTAAAATTATGCATCGCCGCTTTCGCTTGACCACTGCTTCCGGAGGTGAAAATTATATTAATGACCTGCAGGGGATCGATGTTTAACTGCGAATTATTAATCTCCAGAGTGTCATCTACAGTGAAATTTAATGGCAAACTGGTTAACCCTAATCGTGATTGGGTCGGCGCTAAATAGATAAATTCACTATTAAGTATTGCCACACGAGAGGTTATTTCCGGATCGCTAAAACGCGGGTTGAGCGGACAAAAAATAATCCCGCTACGCAGGCAGGTAAGCTGTAGGAGAATGAGGTTAACCGAGTTGGGGGCAATGCAGACTAAGCGATCGCCTGTTTTTATTCCCTGTAAGCGCAACTGTTTTTCCAGTGAATTTATGCGCCCATCCAGCAGCTTAAATGTCAGCGAATGTTGTTCATCTTTAATCGCTATCTGCTCTGGTTGGATGATCGCTTGAAAACGGATCGGACAGTAATTTAGTGGCTGCGCCATAAACACTCCAGTCTCTGCAGATCCTGCTCAATCCGATTCTTATCTGTTAATAAAGCGGGCTGAAAATACTTCAAGGTATCCAGCCCTAGTGAGACTGATGCCTCTTTTTTATAACTATCTGCCAGGTAGGCAAGTTGTAATAAACCGATAATTGACTCAAAGGAGGAGCTGATACTGACCTGTAACTGCTGTTGACTGGCAATATTGATAAAATATTGCACTCTACTTAATGAGCCGATTAACGTCGGTTTTAAAATCAGCGCTTTGATCTGTTTGCTCTCTTGAAAGCAAAAATCGGCTTGCTGCAGAGTTTCATCAAGCGCCAGGCCTATCTGATAGCGCTGCGCCAGTTGTAGATTATCGCGAAAAGAGGGCGTTGGCTCTTCGATATAATCGAGCTGCTGCGTATTAATCTGGCTAAAAAAGCGGCTCGCCTGCTCGGTTTCCCAGCCTTGATTGGCATCGCAGCGAATTGCCAAAAGTGGATTAAGGGCGGTTAACTTTTTAAATAATAAAATATCTTGTTGCACGCTCTGTCTCGCGACTTTGAGCTTAATAAGGGGCGGTTTATTTAAGCTCAGATACTCCTTGATAAGATCGCTATTATCCCCTTGTAAGAGCGGGATAATATCGCTATCGGCAAAGGTTTTTGTAAGAGGGGTATGCTGCAGGGCGTTATCTAAAGCAAACTGCACACTGGGATAAAGCCCAGATTGCTGATTTAATACACTGATCCCTTCTTCTAATAACGTGATTATTTGCGCTGTTGCCTGTGCTAAATTCTCACTGCTAAAACCGGGCAAGGGGGCTATTTCGCCAAAGCTGCAGCGACCCTGCTTATCTTGCAGTTGTAAAATAAGTCCCTTGCGCAGGGAGATTCTCTGCCCGTTAAAGGTAAGCGGGCAGGTAAAAGGGATCTTATAGAGAAACAGTTTGGCTTGTGTTGCCTGAAAAAGAGCGCTCATCAGTTGAAAATTATTCGCGGTACTGCAAGTCAACACGGGCAGTCAATTTGGTGACTAACTCATAAGCGATAGTGCCTATATGCTCGGCCACCTGCTCCGCAGGTAATCCATCCCCCCAGAGCGTGACAGCATCGTCAACACAGTCTGAACTGTCTATACCTAAATCAACCGTTAACATATCCATCGATACACGCCCGACAATCGGTACTAACCGGCCATTGACCAAGACGGGCGTACCTTGTGGAGCCATGCGCGGATAACCATCACCATAGCCGATAGCAACTACGCCTAATTTGGTATCCTCTGCTGCAGTCCAGCTTGCGCCATAACCGACACTTTCTCCGGCTTTATGATCATGCACTGCAATCAAGCGCGATTTTAAGGTCATCACCGGCGTTAATTGGAAATCAGCGGCACTTTTCTCGCTAAAAGGTGAAATGCCATATAGCGCAATACCCGGGCGGATTATATCGTAATGTGCGTTCGGCCAGGCAAGGGTTGCGGCTGAGCTGGCCAGTGAATTTAAGCCGCTGCTCTCTTTGATATGCTTTTTAAACAGCGCAATTTGTAATTCCGTAACGGGGTTGTCCAGTTGATCAGCACAGTTAAAGTGGGTCATTAAGTTGATCGGTTTCTGTACGTTTTTGCAGTTTTGCAGCTGTAGATAAACCGCATCAAACTGTTCTGGGAGAAAACCTAAACGGTGCATCCCAGTATCAAGCTTCAGCCAAATTTGCAGTGGTTTGGCTAAATCGGCGTTTAAAAGTGCATCGACCTGCTGCTGTGAATGAATCACCGGCTGAAAATCTTGTTCCACCAAAGCCTGCAGTTCACTGCTGTTAAAAAAACCTTCCAGTAGCACGATCTGCTTTGTTATGCCGGCATCGCGTAACAGTAATGCTTCATTGAGACGTGCCACACCGAAGGCATAGACATCCTTTAATGTTTGCGCCACTTTGACTATACCATGGCCATAAGCGTTGGCTTTCACCACGGCGAGCACTCTGCTCTGTGGTGCTGTTTTTTGCAGCACATTAAGGTTTTGCTGCAAGGCATTTAAGTTGATAACTGCGTATGTGATATTCATTAAAAAACTCTACTTATCATTATCAAAAGGTCCTCACTATTATATGCGGCGCCAGTATAATCATCAAATCGGGAATAACGGCCTTGGAAAGTTAACCGTATTTTTCTGTATTTGGAATCCACTTATTCTAGACGTGTCAGCATGATTTAGTCCTCACTATTATATGCGGCGCCAGTATAATCATCAAATCGGGAATAACGGCCTTGGAAAGTTAACCGTATTTTTCTGTATTTGGAATCCACTTATTCTAGAAGTGTCAGCATGATTTAGTCCTCACTATTATATGCGGCGCCGGTATAATCATCAAATCGGGAATAACGGCCTTGGAAAGTTAACCGTATTTTTCTGTATTTGGAATCCACTTATTCTAGACGTGTCAGCATGATTTAGTCCTCACTATTATATGCGGCGCCGGTGTAATCATCAAATCGGGAATAACGGCCTTGGAAAGTTAAACGTATTTTTCCTATCGGTCCATTACGCTGTTTACCGATAATTATTTCAGCAATCCCCTTATCATTGCTGTCCTCGTGATAGATTTCATCGCGATAGATAAACATAATCAGATCGGCATCTTGCTCAATCGCACCCGATTCACGTAGATCCGAGTTAATCGGGCGTTTATCGGCGCGTTGCTCAAGGCCACGGTTGAGCTGTGAAAGTGCGATAACTGGGCAGCGTAACTCTTTTGCCAATGCTTTTAATGAGCGGGATATTTCTGAAATTTCTAAGGTGCGATTTTCACTTAAAGAGGGAACACGCATCAGCTGCAGGTAATCGACCATAATCATGCTGATCCCACCGTGATCTCGCGCGATTCGGCGGGCACGGGAGCGCAACTCAGTAGGCGTCAGACCTGAGCTGTCATCAATAAACATATTCCCTTGGTTTAATAAAATAGACATAGTGGATGAGAGGGATGCCCAGTCGTTTTCATCAAGCTGACCGGTACGGATTTTCCCCTGATCAATACGCCCCAGCGATGCCAGCATACGATTCATAATTTGCTCTGCGGGCATCTCCAGTGAAAAGATAACCGTCGGCTTATCTGAATTAAGCGCCGCATGCTCTGCCAGATTCATCGCAAAGGTGGTTTTACCCATTGACGGACGGGCCGCGACAATAATCAAATCACCGGGTTGGAAACCTGTGGTCATCTGATCTAAATCATTGTAACCCGAAGATAAACCGGTCACACCGTCACGCGGGTTTTTGCACAGATCATCAATTTTAGCGACGGTTGCTTTTAGAATATCCTTAATCGCCAGCGGGCCTTCACTTTTATTACTGCGTGCTTCAGCTATTTGGAATACGCGGGTTTCAGCAAAATCAAGCAGTTCAGCGCTATCTCGTCCTTCTGTCTCATAACCCGCTTCGGCAATTTCATTGGCGACTGCAATTAACTCTCGAACAACGGCGCGTTCACGGACGATATCCGAGTAGTTATTAATATTGGCGGCACTTGGGGTGTTTTGTAAAAGCTCGGCCAGATAGGCGATACCACCAATTCCTTCCAGCTCCTGTTTATTGTCAAGATGTTCAGAAAGGGTTACTAAATCAACCGGAATATCTTCACTGCTGAGCTGTTCAATGGTGGCAAAAATTTGTCGATGTGCACGGTGATAAAAGTCACGATCGACCACCCGTTCAGCAACATCATTCCATGCATCATTATTTAATAGTAAACCGCCGATAATTGCTTGTTCAGCTTCAAAGGAGTGAGGCACAGTTTTAATTGAAGCGATGGTTTTGTTTTTTGGTGCTGAATAGGGTTTATTTGCCATGGGATAATCCTAGCTCTGTTAATGATGCTTATAAAAAAAGGATTTCAATCCAAATATACGCGGTTAGAATCAAGGCGATTAATACTGCAGCGGAGCCCATATCTTTGGCCCGTCCGGATAATTCATGCAGCTCACTGCCAATTCGGTCAACGACGGCTTCAATTGCGGAGTTAATAATCTCAATAATCACAACTAAAACAACAGGTGCAATCATTAAAATCCGCTGGATTTGAGATACCTCTAAATAACAGGCAAGTGGAATTAGAATCGCCGCTAATAATAACTCTTGGCGAAAGGCTGCTTCATGTTTAAAGGCACTTTTTAACCCTTGTATTGAATAACCTGTGGCAAGAATAATGCGTTTTAATCCCGTGTTTTTTTCCATGGAAAGTTGAACCTGTTGGTAGTTTTAGTCAGTTAGTTATTTTAGCAAAATGCGCTGCTAAGATCACTGTCTATGCGGTGAATTTTTTAATAACCTTAATTATTTATTGCATATAAGCTGCCATTTAAAATGGCGCTGCTACTATCGAGATAGTTGTGCACTTTTTATATGTTAATATTCCTTATCTTTTGAATTTTCTCTTAGCCAGTGATTAAGGTTGTATTGTGTTAGCAAAAGGTTCGCTTTTTTCCCGTTTAATTAATAAATATTGGGTCCGCAGTCATTATGTGCCTGTGCAGCCGAGAGCCGAATTGCAACTGGATCTGGATCGGCCAATTATTTATCTTGTCGAGCAAAATAGCGCAACTGATTTACTGGGATTGCAGTCAAGTTGTTTAAAGGCGGGCTTGCCTGATCCCTATCGTACACTCAAAGTGAACGGTCAAAGCTTGAGCGCCACTATTTTTATTGATGATTGGTCGCTTTTCTCAACGCAGCATAAAAGCGAGCAAAATCCAGATGCTCGCTACATAAGGCAGTATCAGCAGCTACTCACTTTACATAAAGCGGATCCAAGTTTAGATATTCAGTTAGTGCCGGTGACATTTTATTGGGGAAGAGATCCGGGTAAGCAGGGTAAAAGCGCCTGGTTTGATCTGCTCGATCAGCGCCGCGTCGGTGCACTGCATAAGTCGCTGGTGGTGCTGAAAAACGGTAAAGATCATCTGCTGCGCTTTAACCCGCCGATTTCAATTGCACGGTTATGCCAGCGTCATAAATCGGAATCAGCGCAGCACTTAGCGCATAAACTGGCAAAAGTGGCGAACCGTTATTTTACTCAGCAAAAACGCAGCAGTGTCGGCCCCAAATTAGTCAATAGAAAAGAGATGATTAACGCTATTTTAGCGCAGCCGAGTTTACGGCAGCTGATCAAAGAGCGGGCCGAAATTGAGCAGCGTAGTGAAGCGCTCATTGAATCGCAGTGCCGCGGCTATTTGCAAGAGATCAGCGCAAACTTCTCTTATCCCTGGTTACGTCTATTTCGTAAAATATTAGGCTGGGTATGGAATCATATCTACCAAGGTATTGAAGTGCATCATGCACAAGCTGTTCGCCAGGCGTGTCAAAGCGGCGCAGAAATTATCTATATGCCATGTCATCGCAGCCATATGGATTATCTGTTACTTTCATCTGTTTTATTCGAGCAAGGGTTAACGCCTGCCCATGTTGCCGCGGGAGTAAATCTTAACTTTTTTCCTGCTGGAGCTATTTTCCGGCGCTCTGGTGCGTTCTTTTTACGCCGCACGTTTAAAGAGTCACCTCTTTATGCGCAAGTCTTTAATGCCTATTTTGCGTTCTTATTTAAGCAGGGTTATCCGATTGAATTTTTCACTGAGGGCGGACGCAGTCGAACCGGGCGTTTACAGCCACCGAAAACGGGTTTGCTGGCGACCGCTCTGCGGACCTATTTAAATCAGCCGGAACGTAATGTTTTGCTGGTGCCTGTCTATATCGGTTACGACCATATTATGGAGGTAGCCACTTACACTAAAGAGTTGGCCGGACAGAAAAAGGAGAAAGAAAGTTTTTGGCACGTTTTAGGGATTGTAAAAAAACTGGGTAACTTTGGGCGTGTTTTTGTTAATTTTGCTGAGCCGATTAATATTAAACACTATTTTGACAGTGAAGCGCCGAACTGGCAACAATCCGGGATTGAGCCGCTACAGTTTAAAAAGCAGGTAGATCAAGTCGCTTATAATGTGATGGTGGCTATTAATTCGGCCAGCGCAGTTAACGCTCTGCCTTTGTGTGCGGCGATCTTGCTGGCCAGTAAAAACCGCTGCGTGCAAAAAACGCTATTTCTTGAGCAGATAATTAAGCATCAGCAGCTGCTGGCGTTACTCAAGAAAAATAGTTTGCTGACCTATGCGCAGGGCAATGCTGCTGATATTTATCAGCAGGCGCTGATTTTAAAAAAATTTAGCGAGTCTGATGGTGTGGTTTTCTGCTCGCAAGTAGAGGCGATGCAGCTGGGCTATTACCGCAACAATATCATTCATCTTTTTGCCCTGCCCGGTTTACTGTGCAGCACAGCACGTTATCTTTTACGGCAAAATGAACCCTTCACCTTTGCCAATATCACCTGTTATGCTGCTAAAATATATCCGTTGCTAGAGACTGAATATTTTTTAAATAATAACCAGGATCTAAACAGTTTAATGGCAGAAGGGGTCAAGCAATTACAACAGATAGGTCTGTTTAGCGTTGAACATGGTCTGTATTTGATAAGCGATGAGCTGTTATTAAACCTCTTTATCGGTCATTTACAGGAAACATTTTCACGTTATCAGCAGCTTTTCCTGCTTTTGAGCGAACAAGAAAATTGCCGGGATTGGGATGGAAATCGTCTTGTTTTGCTATATAAAGCGCAGTTACAACCAGCAGTTATTGACCCTTTTGATGAAAAAAGTTTGCTCCTATTTCTGCAAACCTTGCGCGCCTTATACCCTGATGGTGTACGGCCCGATCAGCAACAACTATTGTTAGCGCTTGTTGACCATGCGCGTTGAAATTATTTTAAAACAAAGAGGGTAAGCAGATGGTTATGAATGGTAGAGCGCTTGTTGAGTCACTTAGATCGCAAGTACAAGAGTTAGACGTTGCACAATTAAAAGCAATTATGCAGCAAAACCCGCAGGCGATTGTTATCGATATCCGTGAAGTGGCGGAAACCGATGCCGGCTCCATTGCTGATACACTGCTTATTCCTCGTGGTATTCTGGAGATGCAGATTAATACTCATAAGCGCATCACCGAGCGTTTTTCGAACGTTGAATTGTTAGCTGAGCAGCCCATCTATTTGCTCTGCCGTTCTGGTGCGCGCTCTGTGTTATCTGCATTTTCCCTGCAGATGATGGGCTTTAAAGATGTTTATTCAGTTGCTGGTGGGTTTTTAGCGTGGCAGGCTGCAGGTTATGATTGTGCAAATTGATCGGCGGCAAGCCGGTACAGGTTTTTATTTTGTTTGCTAAAGGGTGTGATTTTTTATGGAATCTTTGTGACTGAGCCTTATCCTATTTTACAGGCTAATCTCTCTTTTGAAGAAGAGATCAAAAAAAGCCGTTTTATTACCTATCTGGCGCATGTTGAAGGCAAGCAACAGGCATTAGAGTATCTGCAATCAATAAAAACGTTGCATAGAGATGCCGGTCATCATTGTTGGGCTTATATTGCAGCTAGCCCTCACGATTGTGTCAATATAGGTTGTAGTGATGATGGTGAGCCCAAAGGCTGCGCAGGGAAACCTATGCTGGCTATTTTACAGGGTACGCACCTTGGTGAGCTTATGGCAGTGGTGGTACGCTATTCCGGCGGAATAAAACTCGGCACAGGCGGGTTAGTGCGTGCTTACTCCAATGGAATACAGCAATTAGTCAAGCAGATGCAAACAACTGAAAAACGCTTTTATCAACAATATCAATTGCACTGTGATTATGCTCAAATGGCAGCGATAGAGGGGATGTTAGCAGATCACTCCGGACGAATTGTGCAGGTAACCTATTTGCAGTCGGTCGATGCCGTTATTGCGGTGGATTTGCAGTTTACCAAGCAGTTTACTGAGCAGCTGCAAGCGCTGACACAAGGCGCAGTTTCTGCCAAAAAGATTGCTATTGAAGTCAACTAAAGCAAAAAACATCTAAATGGATTGTAATTATTACCATCTTGTTCGCTAGCTTTACTCGTTTTGTTTATTCCTGTTTGTGAGAAAATTAAAAATGACAATTAAAACGCTCGTCTTATACTCATCTGTTGATGGGCAAACGTTAAAAATAATAGAAAGAATTACAGCGCAGATAGAGGACGAGATCACTCTGTTTAATGTCGAACAGCCAGTGGATATCGACTTTAGTGAATATGATAAAGTACTGATCGGTGCGTCGATTCGTTACGGAAATTTCCGTAAAAGTCTGCTGAAATTTGTCAATAAACATAAAATACAACTCGACCAGCTGCCCAATGCTTTCTTTTTGGTTTGTTTAACGGCGCGCAAGCCTGAAAAAGCAAATCCGGAAAACAATGCTTATATGACCAAGTTTGATCAATTATCTTTATGGCAACCGCGGCTAAAAGGGGTGTTTGCAGGGGCTCTGTTATATTCGCGTTATAACTGGTGGCAAACACTGATTATCCAGCTGATTATGAAAATGACGGGTGGCAGCACAGACACAACAGTAGATATCGAGTTGACTGACTGGGCAAAAGTGGATCTTTTTAGTCGAGATTTCGCCGCTTTATAGCGCATCTATTCTCAACAAAAAAAGATGCGACAGACATGTCAGAATCAAATGTGTTGCGTATTAGGCTGAATTTTTCACCTGTCTGGCTTACAATACAGACTTTAAAATCATTAGACCCAAGCTAGGTGAAGATGCACAATCTGCATCTTCAAGTAGTTTAGGGTTATATTAATTTAGGCAGAAGTATAGTGAATCAACAACCTTGCCTCAACGCGCAACAGCTTCTGTTTGATGTGTTTGGATACAGCACGTTTAGAGAAGGACAAGAGCCGATTATCAACCAGCTTTGCGCCGGTAATGATGCCTTGGTGGTAATGCCAACGGGCGGTGGTAAAAGCCTCTGTTTTCAAATTCCAGCCTTGCTGCGTCCCGGTATCTGTTTTGTTATTTCGCCGCTTATTTCATTAATGAAAGATCAAGTTGATGCGCTCTGTGCCTGTGGCGTTGCTGCTGCCTATCTTAATTCCAGCCTCTCCTATGCGCAGCAAAATCAGATTATTAATGAGATGCATAGCGGGCAATTAAAAATTGTTTATATCGCACCGGAGCGCTTATTACGTCCGGACTTTATTGAACGTCTGGAAAACCTGCCGGTTAACTTGTTTGCGATTGATGAAGCGCACTGTATTTCACAGTGGGGGCACGATTTTCGACCTGAATATGCTCTGCTTGGGCAATTAAAACAGCGTTTTCCCAATGTCCCTTTGGTGGCCTTAACCGCTACCGCCGATCATGCAACACAGCGCGATATTTTGGCGCGTTTACAGTTTAATGATCCGCTGATCGCCATTCATAGTTTTGACCGTCCGAATATCGAATATCTACTGATTGAGAAATACCGTCCCCTGGCGCAGCTGTTTCATTATTTAGACGAGCATAAAAATGAAAGTGGCATTATCTACTGTACCAGTCGCCGGCGCACTGAAGAGTTAAGCCAAAAACTCACTGCAAAAGGTTTGCAGGCGCGTTGTTATCATGCCGGTTTAGCAATTGCAGAGCGGCAAACGGTGCAGGATCTCTTTATTAAAGACAAGCTTGATATCGTCGTCGCAACGGTTGCGTTTGGAATGGGGATTGATAAACCGAATGTGCGTTTTGTGGTGCATTATGAGATCCCTAAAAATATAGAGTCCTATTATCAGGAAACGGGGCGCGCGGGAAGAGATGGTTTACCCGCACAGGCGATGCTCTTCTATGATCCTGCTGATCCGGCAAGAATTCGTGGTTTGCTTGAAAAAAATGAAAACAAAGAGCAGCTGCGCATCGAGCTGCATAAGCTCAATACTATGGTTGCTTTTGCCGAGGCGCAAACCTGTCGCCGTCAGGTATTGCTCAATTACTTCGGAGAATATAGCCATAAAGCATGTGGTAACTGCGATATCTGTTTAGATCCCCCGAAAAGCTACGATGCAACTGAAGATGCGCAAAAGATTCTATCCTGTGTTTATCGTACCGGGCAGTACTTTGGTATGGGCCATGTTATCGAGGTTTTAAAAGGCGCACAAACGGCACGGGTCAAAAGTTTAGGGCACGATAAACTGTCAACCTTTGCCATTGGTAAAGAGCAATCCGTTGAACATTGGTTAAGTATTATCAGGCAATTGATTCATTGCGGTTTATTGATGCAGAATTTAACTCGAGGGTCAGCGTTGCAGTTAACGCAAGCCTCCCGTCCCATTTTAAGATCTGAACAGGTCTTGCTCCTGGCTGTGCCACGTTTGAAAATGGTTAAAGCTAAAAAGAAACGGGGGTCTTTATCCTTGGGATCCGAGAATAAACTGTTCGCTCGCTTACGGCAGTTGCGCAAACAGATTGCAGATCGTGAAGATTTACCTCCCTATATTATTTTTAGTGACGTATCTCTTTCGCAGATGAGTGAACTGTTGCCCCTTACCAATGCTCAGTTTTTGAATATTAGTGGTGTGGGGCAAGTTAAGCTTGATAAATATGGGGTTGAATTTTTAGCGATTATTAATGAATATTCACAATCGCTGTAAAACCAGTAGCAAACTATCTCAGCGACCATTAATGGTAGCTGAAGAACTGAAGTCGTGTTAATGCGCACTCTAATATATATGGGCTCATTTGTTCTTGCAGTTCAGGCAGATCATATGTTTTGAATATGTCTCCTAAAATAACGCACAAGTAGATTAAAGGTGCATGGGAAAATAACTTTGGGTTGTTTAAATAATCCTGTCCTTTTTCTCGCATCCAATTGGTATTATCATATTTGCAGCTAAAGTTGAGCTCATAAACGGCCTTTTTCAGGCTGCTTAAAAGCTGCGTGTAATTAAAGGTCTCTTTATCAAACTCTGAGCGATAGGTTGCAATTGAATCGATAACTGCTTGGCTTGGTAAAATATTAAGTGCATGTATATCTGACATATTAGCCCTCATTTTTTTTAATAAGTTTAACTGCGACCCGTTTCAGAATCCCAGCAATTGTTTACTATTTACCTGTTTTTTTGTGCCATGATTAAGACGTGATTTTATAAATATCATTGACTGTTAGTGGAAATTATCATCTTATTTGTAGAGTTTTATTTTGTAGATACAGTGTAGTGCTATTTGTCATTTGTCACCCAGTTTTTAGAAAAAAATAAAAAATAAAAAATAAAAGTGATAAAGATCTTTTTATGTTGCGTTTTTATCATTAATTCATAAAGTTGTATCTTGCTATCTGCTTCTGATTTTTTAGTCGCAGGTTATCCCTTTTTAAGGAGCAATTATGCTACTAGCTCGAATAGAAGTGGTCGGATTTCGTGGTATTAATCGCTTGTCGATCAATGTCAAAGAGCTGAGTGCTTTTCTTGGTGAAAACAGCTGGGGAAAGACCAGCCTTTTCGATGCGTTATCTCTTTTTTTCTCTGGTACTCATAAAACCTATAAATTCATCGCCACTGATTTTCATCAACCCCCGAATCCGGAAATTAGCAGTAACAAACTGATCCATCTTGTTTTTACTTTTAAAGAGCAGTGTAGCGGCGAGTTTCAGCAGCGCCAATATAAAAACATCACTGAAATATGGAACCCTTCTAAAGACTCTTTTCGTTATATTTATCTGCAAATTGATGGCGAAATTAGCGACTCTGGCGAGATCATAACGCGGCGCTATTTTTTGGATAATGAGGGAAATGAAAAATTATTCAGTAAAAAGAGGCTAGCGAATCTGCTTAATGAATTTATCTCTTTTGTGCCTGTTTTGCGTATGGGCAGTGAAATCAGTAAAAGAGAGGAAGTTGACTCATCAGAGGCTTATAGCAAACGGGAGCGCTGTGAAGCAAGAATAAAACGAATTTTCAAACGTTTGCTTAGCTCTTCACAACAGTTATCCGAATATGAAATGAGCCGTGGATATGAAGCATTAACCTATCTTTTTGATCATTATCTGTTTAAACGTTATGGCACAGTCAACTATAGCCGGGTTGATTTTGAGCATGATATCCACACCCAGCGACCTTTATCTTTTCAGGGATTAACTCGATTCAATGATCTCTTAAAAACAGGACATAAAAGAGATAGGGCGATGTTGTTATTAATATTTGGGGAATTTTTAGAAACTCGTGGCGAGCACCTGTTGCGCCGCGGGGCTAGCCCTATCTTATTACTTGAGGGCCCTGAAAATAATTTACATCCCGTTAATTTAGCTATTACCTGGCGCTTTTTTTCATTATTACCGATGCAGAAATTGGTCTGTACCAACTCCAGTCCGCTTCTCTCTTTTTTTCCATTAAGCCGCATTCAGCGTTTAGTGCGTCATGCTGACTTAATTAAAAGTTATTCGTTAAATGTTAAACATTTTTCAGGGAATGATCTGCGCAGAATTGCTTTTCATGTGCGTATGAATAGACCACAGAGTCTATTTGCTCGCTGCTGGTTGCTGGTAGAGGGGGAAACTGAAACTTGGTTATTATCAGAACTTGCTCGTTTATGCGGTTATTCTTTTTTGGTAGAAGGGGTACAAATTATAGAATTTGCGCAGTGCGGGCTAGATCCCTTAATTAAGCTTGCGCAAGATCTCCATATTGAGTGGCATGTGTTAACCGATGGGGATAGTGCAGGGCAAAAATATGCGCAACGAGTTGCTGATATATTATTAGGCAAGGATTTTTTGGGTAACCGCCTTTCGGTTTTACCCGCGTTAGATATTGAACATCTGTTCTTTGAACATGGTTTTGCGCATGTCTATCTTGAGGCTGCAAGCTGCACGGAAAAAGATTTAGCCCACCTTACGGTGAATAAAGTTATTGAGAAAGCGGTCCATAAATATTCAAAGCCAGAGTTGGGTTTGGCGATCGCCAGCGCCGTTGAAGAGTGTGGTGCGGATTCTATTCCGCTGATATTAAAACGATTATTTGCGCGCTTGGTGGGGTTGGCAAGAACGCAATCGGGGTGATTTAGTTGCCATAAAAAGGTTACTGCTGAATTGTATAGTTCAGGCTATGCGCCGCACCTAGCAGTGTAAGTTTATTGCCGCTTAAGGATACTGCAGACCAGTCACCTAAGATACTGGAAACAACCAGTTCAATATCATTCAATTCACCTTGGCACATTTTACGTGTACTGGCCATCTTATCTATTCTTAATCTGTTATCTTTGAGTTCCAACGTACCAAAAAAATGGTTGCAGGCGAGATTTCCCGTTGCTTTGGCTCCGGCTGCAATTGTTAATGTACTTGTTATTTTTGTATTTACTGCTTGCTTATCAATGGCGACCAAAACCCATTGTTGCTGAATCTGTGCCAGTTCAATTGTTTTTTTTTCAGGTTCAATAGTGTTAGCGGTTTCAGCGCTACAAGCAAATAAAAATAGTGCAGTTAAAAAAAACGGCTTTTTGTTAATAAATTTCATCTATTGCTCCTCTTTTATCTGTTTCTTTTTATTGCCGCGCTTGACACTTTTAACATTAGATAGTTTTTTAATTTGCCGCATCAAACGTGATAAGTGGATGCGGTTAATAACAGTCAAGGTGACATTAATTGCGTAAACATGATCGGGCAGTTCTGTGGTTTGCAAATCCATTACATTCGCATTACTTTTGGCGATGATGTTAAACAGCTTAGCTAGCCCTGCTTTATGGTTAATCATCACTATATTGAGATCGCTAGAGTATTCGTACTGGTTCATAAAGTTCATATCCCACTCTACGGGAATATACTTGTCTAGCTCAAGCTCGAAACCGCTAACATTGTGGCACTGTTTGGTGTGTACTACCAGACCTCTGCCCGGGCTGGTGCGTGCCACAATTGAGTCACCCGGTAAGGGTTTGCAGCAGTTTGCATAAGAGAGCATCATATCCTCAGCGCCCTTGATGGCACTTTGGCGGTTGCTCTGTTTTAGCTCTGACTCCGTTAACTCATTGGCATTGCCACGCAAACGACGGGCAATCACAATACTCAATAATTTTCCGCTGCCAATCTCATGTAATAAACTATTAAAATCATTGAGGTGATGATCCGCTATCACCTTATCAATATTATCTTGTTTAATATCGGTTAAATTGGTTTTATTTAAAGCCAGTTTTAATAAACGTCGCCCTTCAGGAATAGTGACTTCTTTAGGCTGTTGTTTGAGGTACTGGCGAATACTATTACGGGCTTTATGAGTGGCGACAAAGTTCAGCCAATCGGCATTGGGATGTGGTTGATCAGAGGTGATAATATTAATGGTTTGACCGCTTTCAAGCTTATCACTGAGCAAGGCAAACTCTTTATCGACAGTAGCGCTGATGCAGCGGTGGCCTATTGTTGTGTGCAGCGCATAGGCAAAATCAATCGGTGTTGCATGGGCAGGTAAAACTATAATTTTACCTTGTGGGGTTAATACATGAATTTCATTATTGCCCAGCTCTTGCTTGATATTTTCTAACATGACCAAAGAGTTACTTGAAGGCGTTTCATTTTCAGAAAGCCCTTGGAACCAGTTTCGCGTTTGCAGTTGCGCAGTGAGTTTGGAATTTCCTTTGCCCTCTTTGTAGCTCCAATGTGCTGCGATTCCCTGTTTTGCGACTGCATCCATATCTTCAGTGCGGATTTGGATTTCGATATTTACGCCATGTTGGGTGATTAAGGTCGTATGCAATGACTGGTAGCTATTGGATTTGGGAATAGCAATATAGTCTTTAAAATACTCAAGCTTAGGCTGATACAGGTGGTGCATCTGTCCTAATACTCGATAGCAGGTGTCGAGATCTTTTACTATGATTCTAAAGGCATAAACATCCATCACATCATGGAACTGACAACCTTTTTTGCGCATTTTTTGATATAGGCTGTAAAGGTGTTTTTCGCGGCCGGTCACCTCAGCGTCAATTGAAATATTGTCTAATTTGGCACGAATTTCATTACAAATACCCTGAATAAAATCCTTCCTGTTACCGCGCGCTTTTCTAATCGCCTCATGCAATACATTATAGCGGGCTGAATTTTGTGCCTTAAAAGCGAGTTTTTCCAGTTCATTTTTAAGGTGATGGAGACCCAGTCTATCTGCTATGGGGGCAAAAATTTCAAAGGTTTCCTGGGCAATGCGGTGGCGTTTATCGGGGCGAAGAGAACCCAGGGTGCGCATGTTATGTACACGATCGGCAAGTTTAATAAGCATTACGCGGAAATCTTTGGACATAGCAATCAGCATTTTACGAATATTTTCCGCTTGCGCCTGTTCCCTATTTTCAAAGTTAACCTTATCTAATTTAGTGACCCCTTCGACTAAGTCAGCCACGCTGGGATTAAAAGCATCTGAGATTTCTTGATAGGTTATATCTGTATCTTCAAGCACATCATGGAGTAGCGCGGCTGCAATTGCTTCATGGTCAAGTTTCATCTCTGCCAGAATTTCAGCGACAGCGACAGGATGAGTGATATAGGCTTCGCCACTGGCACGCGCGATACCATCGTGTGCGTGATAAGCAAATTTGTAGGCTCGTTCAATAAACTCACATTGCTCAGGGGCAAGGTAAGATTGAATTGAATTTTTAAGAGCTTGAAACATTGACATTTGCGACCTTTTTTTAAATGATTACTATGGCTTGTTTATCTTTGTTATTTATTCCTGCTGGAGACTGTTTTTATGCTCAACAGAGGGTAACTTCAAAGATAAACAGGCTTTAATGATAGTAAAGCCAGTTTGTTTGCTTGGGAAGCATAAAAAAGAACTTTTTATAGATTATTTCGCCCATTCTTTTAATTGTCTGATCTCTTCTGCCCAAATATCAGGATTTGTTGTCTCTAACACCATGGGAATCTGCTCAAAGCGCGGATCCTGCATAATATATTGAAAACAGGGCCAGCCAATTTCGCCCTCGCCCAATGGGGCGTGTCTGTCGACGCGGCTTGCAAAAGGTACCTTGCTATCATTGATATGCATGGCACTTAAATAGTCGAAGCCAACAATATCTGAAAATGCCTTAAATGTATCGTCACAGCTCTTCTTGCTGCGCAGATCATAGCCAGAAACAAAGGTGTGGCAGGTATCAAGGCAGATTCCAACACGTTGCTTATCTTCAATATGTTCAATAATGGTGGCCAACTGCTCAAAACGGTAACCTAAATTAGTGCCTTGGCCTGCCGTATTTTCAATAACGGCCTTAACCGATCTTGTCTGCGTTAATGCCTCGTTAATTGATTCTGCAACGCGCAGTAAACAATCCTGCTCGTTTATTTTATTAAGGTGGCTACCCGGGTGGAAATTTAACAGCGTTAAACCGAGTTGCTGACAGCGCTGCATCTCATCAATAAATGCAACTCTGGATTTTTGCAGCGGTTCACTTTCAGGGTGGCCGAGATTAATCAGGTAGGAGTCATGCGGCAATATTTGCTCTGCACTGAAATTATAGCGGGTACATGCTGCTTTAAATTGAACGATTGTATTTTCATCAAGTGCTTTGGCTTCCCAGCGGCGCTGATTTTTTGTAAACAGAGCAAAGGCGGTTGCGCCAATGTCATATGCATTTTTAGGGGCATTAAAGACGCCTCCTGCAGCACTTACATGTGCGCCGATATATTTCATAGATGCTTTTCCAAAAGAGAAATAGTGTAAACTCGATTTGAGTTAAAATCCGGATAAAGAAAGTAAATGATTTTAACCTCCTTATCAATCGATTTAAAATAGTACCTTAAATGCACTGATCAAGAGTAAATAAAAGGAAAAATTGTGCCGTGTAAATTCTGTGCTAAAAATACGTTTCGGGAAAAACTGGGGCGTTGCCAATTTTGTATGTGGCTTAACCTATTATTGCTGGTAGCGAGTGCTATCAGCTGGTTTATCTGCTACCAATCAGCTCCCAGAGAGGTTGCAACCATTGCGTTATTGTTAACCTTTATTGCGACTGCGCTTTTGATGCTGCTGCATATAGGTGCTTATATTTATTACCGTTATCAAGGGGTAACAAACCCTACGCAAGATAAACACAACCTAAAATAGCATCTTGCCGCGCGCCCGTTACGCTTTTAAGGGCGATCGGTGCCTTTAACAGGCGCTGCTCTGCGAGCCAGGCAAAGGCAATCGCTTCAACAAACATAGGGTCAATATCCAAGGCATTAGTATCATTAACAGTATGCAGTGGCAGTAAGCTTTGTATGCGCTGCATAAGTAACGGATTTAATGCGCCTCCGCCGCAGACAAAAACATCCCCGCCTGCGCTGCTTTGTTTTATCTGCTGGCTAATGGTTTGCGCGCTCAGCTCCAGCAAGGTCCGCTGAATATCGGCATCGGACAATAAAGCGCCGTCAATTTCAGTTAACTGCTGCTCGAGCCAGTCAAGGTTGAATTTTTCCCGGCCGGTGCTTTTGGGGGCCGGGAGTGCAAAGTAGGGATCGCTGAGTAACTGCGTTAATAATAGCGATGACACTTTTCCATGTTTGGCAAAATCTGCATTTTTATCAAACGGTTGGTTTTTTACTTTATTGATCCAGCCGTCCATAAGCATATTACCGGGACCGGTATCGTAGCCAAGCAACGGTTTATCTTCACTTAATAGCGTGATATTGGCAATGCCGCCAATATTGACAATGACACGATTTTTACCGTTTTTAGAGAATAATGCGTGATGAAAGGCAGGTACTAACGGCGCCCCTTGTCCGCCATAGGCCATATCCATGCGTCTAAAATCGGCAACACAAGGGATGCCTGTGCGCGCGGCAATCAGGTTGGCATCACCTATCTGTTGGCTAAAGGGAAACTTGCCAAGCGGGCTGTGAAAGATTGTCTGTCCGTGACTGCCAATCGCGCAGATCTGCTGGGCATTAATATTGCTGTTTTTAAGGAGTTGGTTGACCGCCTCTGCGCAGGCTAAAGCAAACTGATGATCCACTTCACCGAGCATCTGCAGGGTAACCTGCTTATCCTGGCAAATTTTTAAAATCTGCAAGCGCAACGCTTCCGGTAGAGCCGGAGAACAAGCCGCAATCTGTTTAAAGCCCGATCTGCTGCGCTGTGCAATCACCACATCAATGCCGTCCAAGCTGGTGCCGGACATAATGCCAATATAGTAATTGCCTAAACTAGGTTGAGGAGCCGGCTCTGTTAAGTTAGCCATTTAAATAACGCGCGAGAACTGCTGCTGGCGCGCTTTGCTGCGCAGATAAATATCAAAGCACATGCAAATATTACGAATCAATAAGCGTCCTTTGGGCAGGACAGTGATTGTCTCCGGGGTGATGACCAGCAGTTGGTCATCGATAAAGCACTGCAGTAATTTAATATCTTCAGCAAAATAATCGCTAAATACCAGATCGAATTGTTGTTCAATCTGTTTAATATCCAGTTTGAAATTACAGATAAGTTTTTTGATCACCTCGCGGCGAATCAGATCATCTTGGTTAAGGCTAACACCGCGCCATTGCGCATGGCCTAATTCATCTATTTGACTGTAATAGTTCGCCAATACTTTCTGATTTTGTGAATAGGTGTGGCCAATTTGACTGATTGCGGAAACGCCCAGCCCGAGAAGATCAGCATCCTCCTGCGTGGTATAGCCTTGGAAATTACGGTGCAATATGCCATTTGTCTGTGCAAGTGCCAGTTCATCATCCGGTTTAGCAAAATGGTCCATACCGATAAACTGGTAACCGGATTGGGTTAAAAACTCAATCGTATACTGCAGCATGGCCAGTTTTTCAGCAGGCTTGGGCATATCATTCTCATTAATTTTACGCTGCGCCGCGAAAATAGTCGGCATATGCGCATAATTAAAAATGGATAAACGCGCGGGATCTAACTCCAGCACTTTTTCTAAAGTATGAGTAAAACTTTTTTTGGTTTGCAGCGGCAGTCCATAAATCATATCTAAATTGGTTGACTTGAAACCTTGCTCTTTAGCGCGCGTTAGCAGCGCGATTATAAAGTCTTCATCCTGCTCGCGATTAACCGCTTTTTGCACCTCTTTATTAAAGTCCTGCACGCCAAGACTGAGGCGGTTAAAACCTTCATTAGCAAGGTGATCAATGGTACTTAACTCTATTTCGCGAGGGTCAACTTCAATACTTAATTCGGCATCTTCTTTAAAATTAAAGTTATCGCGTAACAGTTTCATCAAACGTGTGATTTGCGCCGGTAACAGGAAGGTCGGTGTACCGCCTCCCCAGTGTAATTGGCTTACATGGCGATTGCTAAAATAAGGCGCTTGAATTTTGATTTCACGTTCAAGGTAATCGAGGTATTTATCCGCTTTTCCCTGATGGCGGGTGATCACTTTATTGCAGCCACAAAAGTAGCAAATTTTATGGCAAAACGGGATGTGGATATAAAGAGAAAGCGGGCGCTCGGGATAGGTTTTTGTGGCCTTGATTAACGCGGGGTATTGAAAACTTTCGTCAAATTCTAATGCGGTAGGATATGAAGTATACCTTGGCCCGCTGTAATTGTATTTTTCAATTAGCGCTTGATCCCAAACGAACTTTTCCATTTATATCTCTCCTCTTTGCTATTGGCAACGACTTTTACAGTGAAAAATTTTCCAGTTGTAAGGCTTCTTTAATAATCGCCTGTTCAAGTTCTGCTTCAAAACCTTGGCGTTTTTTATCCAGTATTTTAAGCGCTTTTACTGCGATTTTTTTACGTTGCTCATGAGTAGGCATCTCTTTCACTTTATCGAACAGCTCTGATAAAGCGGGGTACCTATTTTCTATATCAATTGCTTCTTCCACGAGTAGGGTTTCCAGCAAGACGGTTAAACGAATCGCTGCCTCGGAAACATTACACTGTTTTTGCGCTGTCGCACGGGCAATCAAACGAATACTTTCACAAATATGGTCATTTCGCTGCTGTTTTTTTAATACAGCCTGTGCCGTTTGCTCAGCTTCTCGGTGCAGATTCTGAGCTTTTTGCCTTTTTATTTTGCTAATCAGCATGCCAGCATAAAATGCCAAGGCGATAATAATAACAACCGAAATACCGGCCAATAAAAGATCAAATTGCATTTTTTCCCTCGTTATTATCGAAACTCATCTAACGCTGAACTTGCATCTTCAAATTGCTGCAGAAGATCTTCTTCTCCATCGTCATCTAACCAACCCAGTTCTTTCATCAGTTGTTGATGGCGTTTGGTCTGCTTATTAAGCCATGACTGATCGCTTTGAGAGATGGTTTGCTCGTTATCAAGTTGTTCAAGGAGATCATTAAGGCGATCATCGTTTTCAATTAAAGCGAGCTCTTTTTCCGGTGACAATTTTTCTTTAACTTCAACTTCTTTAACTTCTTTTTCAATCACTTTTTCTTGCGTTTTGGGCTCTGCTTTTGCTGTGTTATTTTGCGGTTTTTCTCCAATAACCAGCGGCACCGCTTTTTGGCTGCCGAGACGTTTGCCATGGAGCGCTTGCTTGGCGTTATTCTCCTGCGTCGGTTTGGATTCATTGGCATTACGGCCGCCGGGTTTATTGCCTTTTAGCTTAGTTTTGCGTTTTTTTTCACGCGCATCTTTTGCCTGCGAAGATGACTCTTTACGCTGACCGCTGAATTTCGGTTCTGAACCGTCTGAGGTGCGATTTTTTTTAGTGCGGGACATGATTATTTACCTTTCATTTTTTTTAACTGGGTTGGCATTTTGCTTTGTGCTGAATATGCGCAGAATAGCAGATCTAAATGTGTTTAAAAAGCGCATAAAAAAGACGTTTCCTGTATGAAACGCCTTTTGAAATGGAGTTAAAAAATGCAGTGGTTAATGATCAGCTTAATGCAGTGCTGAAATATAGTGGGAAAGTAGTTCAATATCCGCATCTGTCAGTTTACCTGCAATGTCCGTCATCATACTGTTTTGATCATTATTACGCGCTTTACTGCGAAAGTTCTCCAGCTGTGCTTTGAGATAAGCGGGATGCTGGCTTGAAATTTTAGGAAATTTAGCAAGCGCTAAGCCATTGCCACGCGGTCCATGGCATGCGGTGCAGGCCGGGATTTTACGTTGCGGGCTGCCGCCCATATAGAGTTTTTGTCCAGCTTCTGCTATTTCAGCGGCTATTGTTTCAGGGGTGGTTGTTTGCGCGCGGTAATAAGCGGCAAGATCTTTAATATCCTGCTCAGAAAGCGCAGCCGACATACCCAGCATAATTGCATTTTCTCGTTCACCACTTTTAAACTGTTGTAATTGTTTTTCAAGGTAGCTGGCATGTTGCCCGGCTAATTTTGGGTAGAGATTTGATGGGCTATTTCCGTCCGCGCCATGACATGCAGTGCAGGCAACGGCCTTTGTTTTACCTGCTTCGATATCACCTTGTGCTTGCGCTAGACCTGAGAAGGCAAGTGCGGCAATTAATGTCATCAATAATTTATTCATAACTATCCATTTTATTCTTAAAGTATGTACAATGAGCCCGAATTAAAACACGTATAGTTTACACAATTTTAATAAATTAACAATTTTGCTACATGGGTAAAGCGAGGCATATCTTGGAATTTCCAAAAATACATTTTCAAAAGGCGCATTTTTTAATTAGTGCACCAGATATTCGTCATTTAGATAAGCATTTGCCACCCGAAAGCGGTATTGAAATCGCATTTGCCGGGCGTTCGAATGCAGGTAAATCAAGTGCGTTAAATCGCTTAACTCGACAAAAGGCACTGGCAAGAACCAGTAAAACACCCGGTCGTACGCAATTAATCAATGTCTTTGAAATTGAAGAGGGCAGACGTTTAATCGATCTGCCCGGTTACGGTTTTGCTAAAGTGCCATTAGCGATGAAGCTAAAATGGCAACGTTCATTGGGTGAGTATTTACAGCAACGTGAATCATTAAAGGGTCTGGTTGTTTTAATGGATATCCGTCATCCTTTTAAAGATCTTGATCAACAGCTTATTTACTGGGCGATTGATGCGGATATTCCTGTATTAGCTCTGTTAACCAAAGCAGATAAATTCAAACAAGGTCTACGCAAAACAACCCTGTTAAAAATGCGCGAAGAAGCGAAGCGTTTCGACGGTGATGTCCAGGTTGAGCTGTTTTCCTCTTTAAAAGGTTTTGGTGTTGATATTTTAGAGAATAAAATCACCGGGTGGTATGGCTCGAATGAACCACAGAGTTTGCCATTAAGTGACGCTGAAGAAAGTGAGCTTGAAGAAAGCGGCGCTGAAGAGTAGCCGCTGACAAGATTACGGGAAGTTTTCCAACTCATTATTATCTGAATTATTGTACCAAACTGTTTTTAAAGGGAATTTATGCGTTTTTTATCACCTGTGTTGTTGCTTAGCTGTTTGTTAATTCCGGTTGCTTCTGTGCAGGCGGTCAGCAGTTCCATGGCGCAGACCGGATTTTCGGGGATTTTGCGTGTACCGCATGCAGAGTCTTTACCCTTTGGCGATTTTTCAATTAATTATCAGTGGGAAGACAATATTGATTACGATACCTGTTATGGCTGCGGTGCACATAAAACCGTATTGATGGGCGTCGGTTTGCTTCCCGGCTTAGAATTTACCGTACAAAACACCCATAAGTTAATCAGTGACGGGCCGGGTTGGAGCGGCACACACTCAAGCGACCTCTCTTTTTCAGCCAAATATGATTTTAAACCTTTCCTGCCTGAGCAGTGGTTTAGTTTTGCCTTAGGTGTGCAGGATTATGGCGGCGCAGCGAGTAAACACCGCAATCTCTATGGCGTTGCCTCTAAAGAATTTTTTGCCGATACTCCTTATGATCTGCGTTTAACGGCGGGTTACGGACAAGGCGATGCGCGCAATCAGATGGGCAGTGATTATTTGCAGGGGGCTTTTGCCGGTATCGAGTGGCAACCGTTTTCATGGTTACAGCTCGTTAGCGATTATGATGGCACGGGCGTAAATGGCGGGTTTAAGCTGCTTAGTGCAGAGAACTGGTTGCCTTATGGTTGGCAAGCCAATTTCAGCTATCAACTCTATTCTGGGTCAGTCACAGCCAATCGAGATAATCAATGGATGGGGCTAGGTTTAACCCTGCCTTTAGCTGTCGGCAGTGATGCCAAACGCTATACCCGTGAAGGCGTGGATGAGTTCTACCAAATTGAGGCAATGCCAGAGCAGCAGATTAAACAACAAGTTGCAGCGGACAAACAGAAACAAGGCAAACAATTACAAGCCAATATTCCTTCGCTATCAGCACTTGAGCAAAAAGATCAGCAAAACCAGCAGAGTGAGCTTTTATTAAAAATATTAGTTGACTACGGTTTTGAAAATGTGCGTATTGGCTGGCGTGAAACTACATTAGTGGTTTCATTAGAAAACAATTTATTCAATTGGAATGAACTGGACGGTTTAGGCGTGGCGCTTGGTCTGATTGTTGATAATAGTGATGCGCAGTCATTTGAATTTCATCTCCTCAATAATCAAATCGCTGTGTTAAAGGTAACCGGAAAGAGCAAAACTTTCCGGGATTATCTGCACCAGAAATCAGATCAAGCAGTAAAAACACACGGCTTGACTATTTCCAATCAGGTTAGCGCATTGAGTGACGTTACCTGGTATTCGCAAAGGCAGGCATCCGGCAACTTTGTCCCCCGCTTTATCTTTTCACCCCATTTACGCTCTGCCATGGGCACCGAATTTGGCGTGTTTGATTACTCTCTGGCATTAAGCAGTAACCTGCAGATCTCTTTATGGTCGGGCGGTGTTGTGGATGTTCGCCATCTATTACCTGTTGCACATTCAGATAGCTATGATGATGGAGAATATTTTGCAAACGCGCGCCATAAAAGTGAAGTGGATCGTATCCTTTTCCATCAGGCATTTGCATTGCCAGGGGCAATCATGACCCAGTTTAGTGCAGGACAAATATATAAATCTTACCGCGGCGTATTAAATGAAACGCGCTGGGAATCGGCAACGGGAACGCATCGCATCAAAACTGAGGTTGGTGATTTCAGACATGAAAATAATGATTATAGCTACCGACCTGTACTTGCCGCCTATCGATATTATCTGCGCGGTTTAGATTTAGCGGTTGAAGGGCGATACGGGCAACATTGGTCCGGTGATTTGGGGGGAAGTTTAAGCCTCAAGAAGTGGTTTGGTGATATGTCAGTGAATCTGACTTACCAGAATACAAGCTGTGACCGTTCCAAGCGGGAATACTCATGCTCTGCTGACGGTTATGCTGAAAAGCATGAATATGCCGGCTTAACTTTCCAGTTCCCGTTTGGTACACGTAAAAACAGTGCGCCAACGTTGGGATTACAAATCAAAACACTAGAGCAATGGGGGTATGGTTACCGTTCGAGAATCAATAATCATGCTAACTACATTGGTGGTAATCGTGGCGGAGCGAGCAACTTGCAATACAATGTAGATCAACAGTACTTTAACCGGGATCGTTTATCAAAAAGCTATATTGAAAGTAATATGCAGCGTTTACGTGAAAGTTATAGCGCTTATGCGCACTAGAATATAATTTTTTTGTCGATGTGTCAGCTTTGAGAAAAAACGCGGAAAAGATATTTGCTTGATATGTAGTGTTTTATTTTTACTTTAGTCTGGTGTGAAATTTCATTATGATGTGGAATGTTATTATGATGTGAAATTTAATTATTATAAATTAGAATAGTAAATTATCAAAAACAGACAAACATAGACAATCAATAGAGGATGTTAGAATATGAAATTGAATAAATTAGTCATTGCCATGGGCCTAGCTAGTGTTGTATTAACAGGTTGTGGCAGCAGCAGTAGTACACCAACAGCGGAAGCTGATTTTAATATCACAGCCATAGATGGTTATATTGCTAATGGTATAGTGACAGCTACCTGTAACGACATTGAATATACTGCGCGTACTAATGGAGCTGGTGTTGCGGCGATATTGGCTGATGGATCTGATATTAGCGAATGTACAGCGGAAATAATGGGTGATGCAGAGACTCGTGATCTTGATGCACCAGACGTAGCATGGTTACATACAATGGCTACATTGAAGGGGTTATCTGTTATTAACCCTTATACAGATGTTGCTGCTGTTATTTTTGCCAATAACCCTGCTTTATCAACTGCCGAACTGATGGATGAAGTTGTTGCACTTTTAGATATCCCAGCTGATGTTGTTGCAGGCGGCGTGAACCTGTTTGCTGATTTTGGTGGCAACAATGCTGACTCTGGTTTAGATACAGAATCGCTAGCTAAAATTTCTGTTTTAGCACAGTCTACATTTTCAGCCATTGTAAAACTTAAAGCCGCACTACCTGCAAATGCGACGCCTGCACAAGCCAAAGCGTTATATGCAACTGTTCTACCAAAAGTTACAACAATGGTTGCAGCTAAAATAACCGAGCTTGGTCAATCTAATCTGACTGGAAAAGTGTTTGCTGCTAAGTTTACGTTACCTACGCTCGCATTTAATGAAGATGGCACTCTGAGCAGTGATCTTTCCGGTTTAACTGTTGAGTTAGTCGAGTCGGTTGATCCAAAAGCTACAGGTACAGGTACAGGTACAGGAACTGGTACTGATGGTCTTAACCAAGGTTAATATTCCTAGTGAATAATAAAAAAGGCGCTATTTATAGCGCCTTTTTTGTATCTGTTAATTTTGTATGGTCAAAATACTGGCCATTTGAGCTCGCCTGATAAGGGGGTTTATCTTAAAGTGAGTGCTTTTTTAGCTGCCAGATATTTAGTATTAACTATATTGTAAACTATATGCGAGCCTAAACTGAGCCGCGTTTGAAGGTCACAAAGGGATCAAAAAACGATCCACAATATCATCCAGAATACCTTTGCCGGTATCACGATAATCAATCTTAAATTCATTACCCTGCTGCTTTATATCAATATAAATACCGCACTTGCCTTGCCCGTTTTTAAAACCATGAATTAAAACTTGATTGCTCTACTGCAACCGGTTTGAAGCTACTTAAGGATTCAGGTTGCTAGGTAACAGCAATATTTTAACCGGAGCGTTTATCAAAAAATCATATTGAAAGTAAGGTACCGCGTTTGCGTGAAAGTTATATAGCTTACACACACTAAAGTGTGATATTTTATTGATATTAGTGGCTTGGAAATGAGGAGATACTTTTTTATAAATGTTAGCTAGCAGTAATGCAGTCAACGGTATAAGATATTAAACAGACATTAAACAGATATTTAAATGTTGTTATGGTGTGAAATGTTACGGTGATGTGAAAAGCACCGTTATATGTTAATTTAATGATTTGTCAAAAAAGATAAAAAACAGAGGATGTTATAATATGAAATTGAATAAATTAGTCATTGCAATGGGCCTCGCGAGTGCGGTATTAACCGGTTGTGGCAGCGATAATACGACAACACCAGTGCCAGTACCAACACCGGAAACTGATTTTTCTATCACAGCAATTGATGGTTATATTGTACACGGGCTTGTGACAGCTACCTGTAACGACATTGAGTATACTGCGCGTACTAATGAATCCGGTGTTGCGGCAATATTGGCTGATGGGTCTGATATTAGCGATTGTACAGCGGAAATAACGGGTGATGCAGAGACGCGTGACCTAGATGCGCCAGACGTAGCATGGTTACATACAATGGCTACATTGAAGGGGTTATCTGTTATTAACCCGTATACAGATGTTGCGGCTGTTATTTTTGCCAATAATCCTGCTTTATCAACTGCCGAAGTGATGGATGAAGTTTTCACACTTTTAAATATTACACCTGATGTTGTTGCAGGCGGCGTGAACCTGTTTGCTGATTACGGTGCCAATAATGTGAACTCTGGTCTAGATACAGAATCGCTAGCTAAAATTTCTGTTTTAGCGCACTCTACATTTTCAGCCATTGTAAAACTTAAAGCCGCACTACCTGCAAATGCGACGCCTGCACAAGCAAAAGCGTTATATGCAGCTGTTCTACCAAAAGTTACAGCAATGGTTGCAGCTAAAATAACTGAGCTTGGTCAATCTAATCTGGCTGGAAAAGTGTTTGTTGCTGAGTTTAAGTTGCCTACACTCAAATTTAATGAAGACGGCACTTTGAAAAATCACTTTTCCGATTTAATTATTGAGTTAGTCGAGTTGCTTGATTCAACTGCTACAGGTACAGGTACAGGTACAGGTACGGGTACAGATGGTGTTGGCCAAGGTTAATATTTCTAATGAATAATAAAAAGGCGCTATTTATAGCGCCTTTTTATCTCTGCATATCCATTATATTTGTTGTCAGAATGGCAAAAAACTAGCTATTTGAGCTCGCTTGATAAGGAATTTTTATCTTAAAGTGGGTGCCTTTTTTAGCCGCTAGATATTGGATATCACCTTTGAGTAACTGCTTAACTATATTGTAAACAATATGCGTGCCTAAACCACTGCCACCTGAGCCGCGTTTGGAGGTCACAAAGGGGTCAAAGATACGATCAGCAATCTCATCCGGAATACCTTTTCCTGTATCGCGATAATCAATCTGCAATTCATTACCCTGCTGTTTTATATCGATATAAATATCACACGTGCCTTCCCAGTTTTCAAAGCCATGAATTAAAGAATTAAGAATTAGGTTAGAATAAATTTGCGCAAAACTGCCGGGAAAGCTGTAAATAGAAAGATCTTCAGGGCAGGTTACATACACTTGGCCGGGGACTTTTTTGAGCTTGTGTTTAAGAGAGGTGAGAACCTGATTAATATTGTCGGCTAATTTAAAGGAGTAGCAGGCTTCACTTGACTGGTCTACTGCAACCTGTTTAAAGCTACTGATCAGATCGGCTGCCCGATTCAAGTTGGTATGTAATAAGCGGCCGGATTCGGATATGCGCTCGATTACTTTTTTTACATAACTGCGTGTTAAACTGTTATCGTCTAATCTGGTTTCTAATGTGTCTATCTCCTCTTGTAAGAATGATGCTGCAGTGACGCAGATACCTATCGGCGTGTTAATTTCATGAGCAACACCTGCGACCAAGCCCCCTAATGAAGCCATTTTTTCCGATTCAACTAATGTTAGCTGGGTGCGTTTCAGTTCTTCTAAGGTTTCTGTTATCTGTTTGTTACTATCTGTCAGGGCCGCTGTGCGTGTATTGACCTTCTCTTCAAGTTCGTCATTAAGTCTTGTTACTTGCAGCTCTATCTGTTTCTGTGGGGTAATATCATGACCAAAGCCGATCAGGTATTTAATATTCATCCCTTCGTAAAAGGCTGAAAAAGTCCAGAGCAGCGTGTTTTTTCCCCCCATTTGATCATGCATATCAATTTCAATGCCTTGAATCGCTTCATTATTCGCAAATTTATAACCTATTTTCTCTTTATTATCATCAAGGACAAAAATATCCAACCAGTTTTTATTATGCAACTCTTCTTGGCTATAGCCGGTTAAGATAACGGCTGCAGGGTTAATGGTGGATATGGTCAAGTCCGAGTCTAAACAGCAGATCACTGTGCTCGATGAATTTATGATGGTGGCGGAGAAGTCACGCTCCTGCTGTAATTCCTCTATTGCGATCTTTTTGTCAGTGAGCTCGGCAACGATCCTTTTTTGCATTTTATTGAGCAGATAAACCAGCTCATCCAGTTCATCCGCATCAGAAATGGATTGCCTGCCGTCCAAAATAAGATTTTTATTATGTGTATTGAGTTTTATATGACGCGTATAGCGTGCAATTTTATTGATATGGCGGATCACTGTGTAGTAGATAATTAATAAAATACAGATTGAAACCAGCATAGTTTTGATCGTTTGACTCACCAGAATAAGTACTGATTTGGCAATTAATCGGTCATAAACTTCACTGAGAGAGGCCGCAACAAAAAGGGTACCGACCACCTCGTCCTGGTAAACAAGGTCAAATTTTTTGCTGATATCAAATTTATCTTTTAATATTCCCTGTTCAATCAAAGGAACTTCTGTATTACCCAGCACTTCATGAACCCGAACATACTGCATGTCGGAAAGTTTCATAATGCCTTCAATTTGAATTTGAATTTGCTCTTCATCAAGATTCCATAAGCTCGCTGCCATGGGGTGTAAAAAACTGGCTTCTATTTGATCGATACTTGCTTCAATTTTCCTTACATCTTGTTTGTAGTCCCAAGTTAATTGCACGAGCGTGATGATAACTGCCAGTGCACTGCTGCATAGCAGGATATAAGCCAATAATCGAGTAGATAGCGTGTGCTTTATCTTTATTGGGTTGAATATTGAAAAGATATTTTTTAATTGCATTCTTAAAAATCCGAGTCATGGCAAAGCGAGAGGCCGTAGTCTGCCATAAGCAATCGCTTCTCCCTACTGTTGAGCTTATAAAATGTAACCAATCGCTAATAATTTGTAGATAAAAACGGCACTTGATTTTTTAGTGAATGCCCATATCTCTAATATATACGCACAATTGTAACTTTTCCTTTATTTAGAAGACTGCTATGAACAATATTGAAAAATCAAGCATCAACCAAACAGATAGTTTGCCTTTATTTAGTCAAATCACACCAGAACAAATAATACCTGCTGTAAAACAAGCCATTAGTGAGAATAAAGCGTTAATAGAAAAAAAATTATCAACACTTAACCATTTCAGTTGGGATAATTTTGTCAATGTTTTAGATGAAGCGGATGATCATTTATCTAAATTGTGGTCGCCCGTTGCCCATATGAATGCAGTTGTCAGTAATGATAAGCTTCGTGAAGCGCATGATGCCTGTTTGCCTCTATTTGCCGAATACGGCACTTTTGTCGGTCAGCATCAAGGCTTGTATAAGGCCTTTGTGAGTATCGCCAATAGTGATCAGTTTGCCGGTTTAAAAACGGAACAGCAAAAGGTCATTAATGATGCGCTACGTGATTTCAAGCTGGCGGGCATTGCCTTATCAGCAGATAAAAAACAACGTTATGGTGAGATTAAGCAACAGCTTGCTTTACTGCAGTCACAATTTAGCAATAACGTTATGGATGCAACCTTGGCATGGAGTAAATTAATTACCGATGTCAATCTATTAGCCGGTTTGCCTGAAAGTGCATTGGCCGCAGCTAAGCAAGCCGCGCAGGAAAAAGGTAAAGAGGGTTACCTGTTAACACTCGATTTCCCAAGTTATCAGCCTGTTATTACCTACGCTAAAAACCGCAAGTTGCGCGAAGAGGTGTATCAAGCATTCACTACGCGCGCCTCTGATCAGGGGCCAAATGCGGGAGAGTTTGATAACACCGATATTATTGAACAACTATTGGCACTGCGTCATGAATTGGCGCTGTTATTGGATTTTTCCGATTATGGTGAATATAGCTTAGCCACTAAAATGGCTGAAACTCCTGAACAGGTGATCTCCTTTTTAACTAAGCTGGGTGAAAAATCATATCCGCAAGCGATTAAAGAGCGCGATCAGGTGTTAGCCTTTGCCAAAGAGATGGATAACCTTGAGCAGTTACAATCTTGGGATTTAAGTTATTATTCGGAGTTATTAAAACAGCATCGTTATGCGATATCAGATGAGGAGTTGCGTCCCTACTTTCCTGAAAATAGAGTGGTCAGCGGCTTGTTTGCCGTCGTCAATCGTCTCTTTGGCTTAACCATCAAAGAGGTATTTGATGTTGATAGCTGGCACCCGGATGTGCGGTTTTTCGATATTTTTGATCAGCAGCAAACGCATATTGGCAGTTTCTATTTAGATCTCTATGCGCGCGAGTTTAAGCGTGGCGGGGCTTGGATGAATGATTGCCGCGTACGTCGCCGTCAAGTGAATGGTGAGTTACAACTGCCTGTGGCTTATCTCACCTGTAATTTTAGTAAACCACTTGGCGATAAACCGGCGCTATTTACACATAATGAAGTGATCACTCTGTTCCATGAGTTTGGTCACGGGCTGCACCATATGTTAAGTAAGATGGAGTCTGCAGCGGTCTCCGGTATTAACGGCGTGCCATGGGATGCGGTGGAGTTACCCAGTCAATTTTTAGAAAATTGGTGTTGGGAGCCAGAGGCGTTGGCCTTGATTTCAGGGCATGTAAAAACTGGAGAAACCCTGCCGGCAGAGTTGCTTGGTAAAATGTTAGCCAGCAAAAACTATAACAGTGCCTTAATGATGCTGCGTCAATTAGAATTTTCACTATTTGATTTTGTACTGCATCATGAATATCTCCCTGAGCAGGGATCACAGGTAGAGCAGGTGCTCAATAAGATCCGTGAGCAGGTCGCGGTGATTATTCCCCCTAAATTTAACCGTTTCCAGCACAGCTTTAGTCATATCTTTGCCGGTGGTTATGCGGCGGGTTATTACAGTTATAAGTGGGCCGAGGTGCTCTCTGCAGATGCATTTTCTCGTTTTGAAGAGTTAGGTGTGTTTAATCAGGAAACCGGACAAGCGTTTCTACAGGCTATTTTAGAGAAAGGCGGCAGTGAAGAGCCAATGGATCTGTTTAAAAACTTTATGGGACGTGAGCCGAGCATTGATGCCCTGCTTCGCCATTGTGGTATTAACTAGTTTGTACTGTTAACTAGTTAAAAAACAAGCTAGAAAGTGGCCAATAGGCTGTTTTCTAGTTGTTTCTCACCTGCTTAGGAATCGTTGCCAAATAACTTGCTCTAAATTATTTCCAAAAAGCCTTAAATGACTGGCTATTTTGAAAACAAAAGAGCAAGTAATTTTGAAGCCGATCCTTAATTACCTACCATTCAATACCCGCTTGTGCTTTAACGCCCGCCTTAAATGCATGTTTTTCATTTAAAATTAGGCTGTAAGTATCCACCGCATCAATCAGTTCCTGGCTTGGTCCGCGTCCGGTTAAGACGACATTCATTTTTTCTGGCCTGTTTTTTAATGCGTTTAGCGTGGGCTCAATATCTAAGTATTGATACTTAAACATGTAGGTGATTTCATCGAGGATAACCAGTTGATACTGATCATCTGCCAACAGCTGCTGTGCTTTTTCCCATGCTTTTTTCGCGCTGCTAATATCTTTTTCTCTATCTTGTGTCTCCCAGGTAAACCCGTCCCCCATGGCGAACCAGTCAACATTTTTTTGCTGGCTGAAAAACAGCTCTTCGCCGGTAGACATCGCGCCTTTTAAAAATTGTACAACCGCAACTTTATGACCGTGGCCAAGTGATCGCGCTAACATGCCAAATGCCGAGCTGCTTTTTCCCTTACCTGGACCTGCAAGTAAAATAGTTACACCGCGCTCCTGATCCGCGGCAGCAATTTTCTGATCTTGCTTTTCCTTGACCGCCTGCATTTTTTTCAAGTATTTCTGATCGCTCATCTTTTTCTCTACCTTATTTTTCAAGACAAAAAACCTGCTAAAAAGTTGCAGGCTGCTAATGTTTACTAGCCTATTAAGCAATATTGTTAGTGGCTGGTTTCGCCCTTACTAAAATCAGGTAGCCGATAATACCCGAGAGGATTGACGCCACTAGCACGGTAACTTTGGCTATAATTTGGAACTCTGGATCCTTCAAGGCAAGATCTGTGATAAAGAGTGACATAGTAAAGCCCATCCCAGCTAAGAAACCCGCACCAACTATATGCGTCCAAGTCACTCCCCTGGGTAACTGTCCTAAATTTAAAAGCGTAAGCAGTTTGGTAAACAAAACAATGCCCAGAGGTTTACCGATAATTAAACCGGCTGCGATGCCTAATACAATGGGGTTGGTCAGCTCCGCAAGCATGCTGCTGTCGATACTGATACCGCTATTGCCCAATGCGAAAAAGGGCACAATAAAGAGGGTGGAGATGGGGTGCAGGGCCTCTTCTTTAAGTTGCAGCGGATTGGCCGCCTGAAAGCTTATTGCCTTGATTTTTTTTAGCGTTTTAATGGCATGAGTAGTCAAAACATCATTTTTAAAATGACGATCGCTTTCTAAATCAGTTAACAATATTTTGGCTTGCTTGAGGTAACTGTCCATTGATATTTCGCGACGAGAAGGGATGGTAAAGGCGACTGCTACGCCAGCAATGGTTGCATGTACGCCCGACGCTAAGAAGCTTATCCAGACAATAGATAAGCCGATAGTGTAGTAAAAGAGGGGGCTGCGCACGCCCGCACGATTGGCAATCGCCAAAACGACCAAACCGACCAGACCAAAGGCTAATTCATTAACGAAGATCTGTTCGGTATAGAAAATAGCAATAACAATAACCGCCATTAAATCATCACCGATAGCCAGTGCGGATAAAAATAGTTTTAAGGTTAAGGGGACTCGGCTACCAACAATGGCTAATACGCCCAAGGCAAAAGCGATATCGGTTGCCATGGGGATTCCCCAGCCATTGGCAGAGGGAAGTCCTAAATTGATCAGATAATAGATAGCCGCGGGGAAAATGACCCCGCCTATGGCTGCAAACAGGGGTAAGGATGCCTTTTGAAAGCTGGAAAGATCGCCATCTAACAATTCACGTTTAATTTCCAGACCGATAAAAAAGAAGAAAATGGCCATTAAAAACTCATTGGCAATTTTGTGCAGGTTTATCACATGTACTTTGTCACTTAACCCCGTTGATACTTCCCATAAGGTGTTGTGCCAAAAGTGGTGATAATGTTGCGGTGCTATATTGGCCCAAAACAGTGCTGCCGCAGCTGCGATAAGGAGTAATACTCCGCCTGTAATCGGGCTATGTAGCCAGTGCCATTTATGTGAAGTCATTAATGCTCCTAAAGAATAAATCTGTAGACTTGGTATATCTACGTGCGTTGAGTATAAATAATATACAAAGCCTAGTGTTTAACTAATCTGCTTGCTGTAATCTACAATGTTTTAATTAAAGAATGAAGTAAGATCGTGACATTTTAGGTCAATGAGGCAAACTTCTATTTTTAGTGCGCTTATCGCTAAATTACTTGCACATTCATTTTTATATTATTCCCTGCAATTTGGACGCCCCATGAAAAAATTATTAATTAGTCTGCTGATTGTCACTGTCGTTTTATTATCAGGTACGTACGTTGTCGGTAACCGGGTGGAAAACGAAACTCAAATTATCTTGGCAAAAAGCGCTGAACAAGGTTTATCAAGCAAACTGATTCGTTATGACCGCCATTTTTTAAAGGCAACGGCGGTTAGCGAGGTGACAGTAGTGATTGACGGGGAGGCGCCGATTGTTTTTGAAATCAACAGCTCAATAACGCATTACCCCTACAAGGCAGTCATCACCAATCAAATCCGTGTACTTGATCCTGATCTGAGTAAAAAAATAGAAGAGTATTTTGCCAGTAAAAATTGGATAAGCTCGATAGAAGAGATCAACTTATTAGGTCAGTTAACGGGTCAACTCAAGTTATTGGCGGGTAGTTATCATCACGGTGAAGAGCACTTTGCAACAAAAGCGCTGCAGTTGGATTATCAGGTTAATTTGCAGGATTATTCCGGCTTGATCAACTTAAATTGGCCGGGGTTGCAGGCGCAGACAAGTGATGGTGATTTTTCAGTGGAATCGGTGCAGTTAAAATCTAACTTTAGTTCGTTATCAGCACACAATGAATATGATTATTTTGCTGAAATTGCAAATGTAACTATCCAGCAAGAGGATTTTCAATCTCTATTACAGGGGATTGAACTGCAGGGCAGCAGCAGCGAGGGTAAGCAACTCGATACGGTTGATACTAGCAATGAATGGAAAGTTGCACTTTATGAAGTTGGCAGTGGCAGCAAACGGGTATTTACAAACAACCATATTAAGCTTGATATAGAAGGTTTATATTCTCCCGCACTGCATATTTTAAGTGCAGCTTCGGAGGATAGCCAACAAGTTGAAAAGGCGCTTTCAGCCTTATTGATCCACGGTGCTAAGTTAACCCTTGCAAAATTAAACTCACAAACGCCTTGGGGTGATGTAACGGGCTACTTAAGCGTAACTCTGCAACCGGGTGCTCTATTTAGCGACGTTGCGCTTAATCCCTTTGCATTATTGGATTATGTTACAGGCAAGGCTAATTTTCTTATGCCTGCGGGCTTATTGGAAGAGCCGCACCTATCTGAGCCTCTACAGATGGGGCTGAGGACAGGATTCTTAAAGATGCAGGAGCAAATGCTCAGCTTTGAAACACAATTTAAGCAGGGCGAGTTAACTGTGAATGGACGGGTGATACCGCTGTAGGGTTCTAATTCTTTAAATATAATAAAAAAGGGCAGTTAGCCCTTTTTAGCTTTTATCTGCGCAATACCGCTTTTGTGTTTGTTAACGTAAAAAAGGGTTGCTGGCTTTTTCTTTGCCGATAGTGGTCGTCGGACCGTGGCCCGGATAAACGAGGGTTTCAGGCGGCAGAGTTAATAACTTTTTCTTAATGCCGCTAATCAGTTGCATCTGATTTCCGCGCGGAAAATCAGAACGACCCACACTGCCGTTAAAGAGAATGTCACCGACAATAGCTTGCTTGCTTTGCTCATCAAGCAGCGCGATATGGCCCGGTGTATGACCTGGAATATGCAGCACTTTCAGCCTAATATTGCCCACTTCAACAATCTCATTTTCCTGCAGCCATCTGTCGGGATCAAAACTAGGGGTGGTTGGGAAACCAAAACGCTGGCTTTGCGCCTCTAACTGTTCCAGCCAGAACAGATCCTCTTTTTCAGGGCCGATAACAGGCACATTGAGCTCTTTAACAATGGCCTGAGTGCCACCGACATGATCTAAGTGGCCATGTGTCAAAATAATTTTATCCACGTGCACGCCTTGATCTGTGACTATTTTTAAAATTTTTGCATGATCGCCACCGGGATCAACAATCGCAGCTGTTTTGGTCTCTTCACAAATTACTAAACTGCAGTTTTGCTCATAAGGGGTAACCGGGATAACAATAACTTTCATTACTTCACTTCTCTTTAAATAAGCCGGCAGCAAACAGAAGTTTGCCGCGCAACTTTTGAATTAAACCTGATCGGTACGCAGGCGCTCTTGCTTCTGCACTTCAATTGCCTGTGCTAAGTGGATATGATTCATAACATGAATCATAGCTTTCGCAGAAGAGGCGATAATATCGGTGGACAGGCCTAAGCCATGGAATTTTTGTCCTTTATAAGTGGCCACAATATCCACCTGACCTAATGCATCTTTACCTTCACCTTTGGCACTGATGTGGTAATTATCCATACTGATATCTAAACCTGTAATACGCATTAAGCATTGGTATGCCGCATCAATCGGGCCGTTTCCTGTCGCAGCCTCGACGATTTTCGGCTGATCGCCGACAGTCATAGTGACCGTTGCTGTTGCCACCAAACCTGTTCCAGAAACAACCGTAATATTTTCCAGTTTATAGTATTCAGGTTGATCATTGACGGTATTAAAGAACATTAATGCCTCTAAATCGTAATCAAAAACTTGCCCTTTTTTATCTGCAAGCTCAAGGAAGCTGGCGTATAACGCTTCAATATCATAATCGCTATCGCGGTAGCCCAATTCCTGCATGCGATGCTGAATAACATGGCGACCGGAGCGCGAGGTTAAATTTAATTTATTGGTTAACAGGCCAACACTTTCAGGTGTGATTATCTCATAAGTATTCTGCGCCTTTAAAACACCATCTTGATGAATACCTGAAGAATGCGCGAACGCGTTGGCACCGACAATCGCTTTATTGGCTTGAATTGGCATATTACAAAGCTGGCTAACCAATTGGCTGGTGCGTGAAATTTCAACCGGGTTGACGCTGGTGGTAAAGCCCATTTTCTTTTTACGCGTGTGTAAAATCATTACCACTTCTTCAAGTGAACAGTTGCCGGCACGCTCACCAATACCATTGATAGTACACTCAATCTGACGCGCACCGTTTTCAACGGCGGTAATTGAATTGGCCACTGACATCCCTAAATCATCATGGCAATGCACAGAAATAACCGCTTTATCTATGTTTGGCACACGATTGAATAGCGTTTGGATAATGCCGCCAAATTCACTGGGGATAGTATAGCCGACGGTATCGGGAATATTGATGGTGGTTGCGCCCGCTTTGATCGCCTCTTCAACCATACGGCATAAATTATCAATCGGTGTACGTCCGGCATCTTCACATGAAAATTCAACATCATCGGTAAAGTTACGAGCATATTTTACGGCATTGACACCCATTTCTAATACCGCATCAAAAGTGCGCTTTAATTTGTTTTCAACGTGAATGGTTGATGTTGAAATAAAGGTATGGATACGAAACGCATCAGCAACTTTTAAAGCCTGTGCTGCGGCATCAATATCTTTAGGCAGCGCACGTGCCAGGGCACAGACGCGGCTGTTTTTTATCTCTTTGGCAATGGTTTGCACTGATTCAAAATCACCGGGGGATGAAATAGGGAAGCCCACTTCCATAACATCAACACCTAAGCGTTCAAGAGCAAATGCGATCTGTAATTTTTCTTTTACGGTAAGGCTTGCGCTTAATGCCTGTTCGCCATCGCGTAATGTGGTGTCGAAAATAATAACTTGATCGGACATAAGAAATCCCTCTTCTTTGGGGTTAGGTCATTTATACCCAAGCTACTTCAAGATGCAGGAATCAGCAAGTCGATAAATGATGAGATTCTAGGCAGCAGGTTGATGATCTAGTCATTCTAAATCAAAACCTG
>NZ_JBLIEK010000016.1:0-48858 GCF_047632995.1 Psychromonas sp. | reverse complement strand
AAAATAGAGTATGCCCGTGCAGACATGAAGTTAAAACCGTAATGCAACTATTTGTAGTGTCAATTACATTTTTCGACTGCTCAGTATGGCTCACATTACTTATATATTTTACTATCTAGAGTGCAAAAGACACACTATCATAAGTAAACCCTCTGCTAGCAGGTTTCAGAATTCATATGACATCACTTTCAATCTTTTTACTTATAACTTCTGTCAGTATTGCGTTGCTCTACCTGATAATGGCCCGTAAGTACAAAAACCTACAGCAAAGCAATCATCACCTGCAAACACTGATCAATAGCATTCCCGATCTCACCTGGGTTAAAGATAAAGACTCTCGTTTTTTATTAGTAAACAAACAGTTTTATCAAGCGTTTGGATTGCCTAAAGAGGATATTATCGGAAAAACAGACTTTGATCTCAGCAACGATCCAGAGCGCGCGCAAAGTTATTACGAAGATGATTTACGCACCATGCAAACAGAAATAATATTTCGTACTGAAGAGCAGATAACCGGCTCGGATGGCAGTGTGGCGTGGGCAGAAACGATAAAAGTACCGGTATTTGACCAGCATAACAGGGTCATTGGGACTGCCGGTATGGCGAGAGATATCACCCAACGCAAGGATGCAGAGCAAAAATTACTCCATATCGCTTATCATGACGATCTCACCGATTTACCCAACCGAATCTTTTTTAAGCAGAAGCTAAATAAATTATTAAGCCTCAATAATTGTGCCGTCGCAGTGATCTTGTTCGATCTTAATAATTTCAAAATAATTAATGATACCCTCGGCCACAGCTGCGGTGATCAAGCCCTTCTGCAGATATCGCAGCGCTTAAAATCATTAATTGATGACAGTACTATTGTTGCGCGACTCAGTGGTGATGAATTTGTTATTGCGCATAATTACGCGAAGCTGGAAAATTCACTAGAGAAATTGCAAGTTGCCTTACTGGAGCAATTCGAAACCTCCGTCGTACTCAAAGAGGTAAATTACAATATTCGCGCCAGTTTTGGTATTGCCATTGCCCCGCGAGACGGCCGTGATTATGAAACCCTGTTAAAACACGCCGATTTGGCCATGTCTCAAGGCAAAAAAAATAAGAACAAACATTGTGTGCATTTTATTCAAAAGTTTGCCGAGGATCTGCTTTATAACATGAAGTTATCCAATCAATTACACTACGGAATCGCGAGAGAGGAATTCAGCTTAGTCTACCAGCCAAAAATTGATTCAAATACAGGTAATTTAATTGGCAGCGAGTCACTGCTCCGCTGGAAAGTAGATAATGAGCAATGGATCTCCCCCGTTGATTTTATTCCTATTGCAGAAAAAAGTGGTTTTATTATTGAGCTTGGTAACTGGATAATAAAAAGCGTCCTGAAACAGATCCGTTACTGGCTTGATAATAATATTCAGGTAGCACCTGTTTCTATTAATGTATCCGCGACTCAACTGCGTCAACCTGCTTTTGCTGACTATCTGTTTCAGCAACTCGAACGCTATCAGATACCCGGTCATTTACTGGAAATTGAACTTACTGAAGGTGTGCTGATGGAAAATATTGAGGAGATGATTGAGCTGCTCAATAAAATACGCCAAAAAAATATACGGATCAGCATTGATGACTTTGGCACGGGTTATTCGAGCCTCTCTTATCTGCCAAAATTACCCATAGACACCTTAAAAATAGACCGTGCCTTTATTACCAATCTTCATCTCAATTTGGACAATCAAAAAATTGTTCAAACCATTGTCAGTCTCGCCAATAATTTTAATCTAGCTATTATTGCCGAAGGTGTCGAGACAATCGATGAGCTGAGCGAAACCCGTAATTGCGGTATCAACAATATTCAGGGCTATTATTATTCGCGTCCATTATCTGTTAGCGACTTAGAAAGCAGATGGCTAAGCTCTGCGGATAACAACATGGGTGCTCTCACTTAATCTCCTTAACCAGCTAAGGCACTATACCAGTTGCAGGGGCCTCTTCAGGTACTATGGCACTTTTGCTGCGACAACAATAAATCTTGCACCTTGCGCGCCAGCCTGTACAAAATGGCTCTCTCCCGGTTGAATCAAGTGAGTATCGCCGGAGGTTATAATTTGCATTGTCGCCACCCCATTTTTATCTATCAGATCAATGGTTAATTGCCCTTCGAGCAGATAGTAAATTTCTTCAGTATCAATATGCGAGTGTAAACCGACACTGGCATAGGGCTCCAGGCTTGAGTCCATAAACAGCTCAACACTGCTTTTAAGTAACCTTTCTTGCTTATCTGGCTGCTCGTTATACAACCATTTTCCAATCAATTTACCACTCCCCTGCTGCCCATTGGGAGCATCAAGGTTTTTATGAGCAGGTGCATATAATACGTTGGCGATACCCGATTTCATCTTAAATCGCGAACACTTTTCCTCGCCTTGAGGCGTATAAACAGGAATATCACCCCCATGAAACTCATCTTCCGTTAAAAGTTTAGTCATACTGATAGCACTCCTTTATTTGTGTCCACCGCGGCTATTGGATGTAACACCATTGCATGCATTGATTATATCCCCTAACTATGTTTTTATTGTATCTTATAAAATCAATTTACTTGTAGGAAATACAATGAATTATCAAGCCGCAATTTTTGATATGGATGGTCTTCTTTTAGACACAGAGAGAGTGTGCATGCAGGCTTTTGATGATGCCTGTGAAGCCCTCTCCTTACCCTTTTTAAAGAATATTTATTTAGGGATTATTGGCTGTAATGCGCAAGGCATTAAACAGGTCTTGTGTGATGGTTACGGAGCAGATCTTGATTATGAACCCTTGCGCAAAGAGTGGATGAGCCGTTATCATCCAATCGTTGAGCAGCAAGCGATCCCGGTAAAAGAGGGGGTCATTGATCTGCTAAACTGGTTACAAGCGCAAGCAATTCCAATCGCGGTTGCCACATCAAGCCATAAAGAGCTCGCCATCACCAAATTGAAACTGGCTGGCTTATTTGATTATTTCGACCACCTTAGCAGCGGCTGCGAAGTGAGCGAGGGCAAACCTTCACCGGAAATATTTCTCCTTGCAGCAAGCCGTTTAAATATATCAGCGCAACACTGTCTTGCATTTGAAGATTCAAATAACGGCGTACGCTCAGCCATTGCGGCTGGCATGCAGGTCTACCAAGTGCCCGACCTGGTCAAACCCGATGCCGATATTATCGCCTTAGGCCATACAGTTAGCGATTCGCTGGCGGATGTATTAACACAGCTTAAGGTTGGACGCCTGAACAATAAGCAAAACACAGATAAGAGGCCGTTATAGCCCCAACTATTTAATGTGCAACCTCTCTTTGACGTTCTTCATCCGCTAACGGACGATTGTCGCGGCGCACTTTTTGTGCCGCCAATAAAACCTGCAGTTTTTTAGTGGATATTAAAACATTTAATATGAATCGAAAGACAATAATTCTGACAATCTACTTTTAGACTTTGTATGTCATTGCTACAAGCTCGAATTTGGCTTACAAATATAAAAACATTAAAAAACCTATTAAAAAACCTATTAAAAATCACACTAACCTCACCAACAAACCCAATCAAGATCACAACAAAGAAAACTAACAGTTTGAATTTGTTAATAATTGTCACATTATCCCCGCTATATTTTTAATCACCTTACAGTTACTAAAAATACAACCCTAATTACCTTAATATGGATATAAATATGACTAAAAACATAAAATTCTTAGCGGTTATTTTTGCTTTTATTTTGTCGGGATGTTCTCATCAGATTCAGTTAAACCCTGAAATGAAAGAATTTACCAACTCTGATATAAAGATAGATAAAACGGTTGGTTACTTTATCGCTAAAGCAGACATCGACAAGAGCGTAACAACTCCAGGAGGCGGTGGCGATAGCGTTACATATAAACCCTATAAAGACACCGAGACAGTTTTATATACCGTTCTTATCAATAAATTTGAAGATGTCTATAAAATAGATTCTCTTGAAGATAAGCAGTTTATTACTGAAAATAACATTCAGTATGTTTTTATTCCTAAGCTCGTGACAAATTCCAGTTCGGACAGCGCATTTACATGGCCTCCGACCAACTTCACTATCAGCCTATCCTGTCAAGCAATCGAAAATGGAAAAGATGTTGTTTGGGAAAAAACCATTGATGTTGAAGGCAATGCAGAATTTGATGAATTTAAGACTGACTTTTCATTATCAGCAAGGCGTGCCACAGAGAAAGCTTTTGTTAAACTTGCAGAAGAGTTGGAAAATACAGCTGCGTTCACACAATAAAAAAGAGAACATATTATGAAATACCTACTTTTACTGAGTATCATGATACTCAGTGGTTGTTCCGTTGCGACACCACCTTATGAAGCAACCGTTGCCAATGCGCAAGTACTAAAAAACAGCGATGTTAAGCCGCTCAGTGTTGGGGATTTTAAAACGGATAAAAAACTTAACAGCATCAGTTTAAGAGCCTCAAGCCTAAATTCTTCAGTGGGTAACTCTTTTGGTGATTATTTAACAGAAGCGTTAACTACAGAGTTAAAACTAGCTCAAGTTTGGTCAGGGGTCTCTAACACTGTAGTAAGTGGTGAGCTATTAAAAAATGATGTCGATGTTTCAGGCTTTAGTGTCGGTACAGGAATAATTTCTGTGCAATTTAAAGTTAAAAAAGGTGATCAACTGGTTTTTGATAAAATGATCACAGCAAACAATGAGTTCGAGTCATCTTTTATAGGCAGCATTGCAATACCAAACGGGCAAATGAGTTACGTCGATCTGGTACAAAACTTAGTAAAAGCCTTGTTTTTAGATCCTGAGTTCATCAAAGCAGTTAGCTAGTTTTATTTCAAGAGCCTGTTACTCAGGCTCTTTTAGAGAGCAGATCGCTTTGTATCTGGCATCCCGCTACAGACCAAGGCCTTCTCGGATATCTAAAAATACCGCTTCACGCGTTTTACTGTTTAGCATGGGATACAAACGGCACAAACGAATCGCGTGAGCAAACTTTTCTTTGCCGACTACGCTTAACACCCGCGTGAATAACTCCTCATCGAGATGAAAGGTTTTCACCGCATGGGTTATCGCATCATCAAGCTTAACGTAGGTGACGCCATCAAAATTAAAGCTTTCATATTGCTGCTCAAGAATCAGTTTTTCATTTGCAACCACTAACTCCCAGCCCTGATAATTGATCCGCCCTTGGATCATCTCAAACATAAACCAAGCGCTGCGTTTAAACCCCTCAAAAGCACTGCCTTCAAATTCAGACTCCTCAAGCTCTTGCTTAGTCCAGTTCGAGCCAATACTCAGGAGCTTTTGATGCTTTACCGCAAGTGCCTGTTTAATTGCATCGCGATAGCCATAAAGCGAGCTAAAGGCCGTACGCTGGACAATAGTTGCACACTCTTTACAGCTCGGCAGACAGATAGGTTTATGCGTTAACATACTCTCTTCACTGCTGTATTTCGGGAAGTTAATGGTTTTATCTTTAGGCTCACCGCAAAACCAGCAACAGGCGCGATGATTAAATGGGATTTCAATAACAGGGTAATGATTCATGCGTATCCATAATGTAAGAGTTCGTAACGTAGCAAACGCTAGGTTACCTTTAGCGGCTTAAAAACGCCACTTAACTTATGCAAAAGCAACAAACCTGGAATTTCACCAAAAAGAGACGGCTCGAACTCCCAGTAAGCGCTGTAATACGCTGATGCTTATATTTACTAATAGCTAACGAGCTTATCTCTTCTACGCATCCGCACACTCCTCTTCTTGCACAGCACCGACGCAATGGCCCGATTTAATCAGACGTTTAAATAACAAAATCCCAATACCTAATTACGCAAAAATAGGCCCTTTTCTAAAAAATAGTGAACTTGATGAATTACATTTCTGTTTTTCATCATAAAGGGATGGGTTACGGGCATAATTAAATGATCTTTCATGCCTTGTAATTTACTACTTACAACCGAGACTTTGCCGTCATTCTTACCGGGTAATAGCATTGATAAGATAGGATTAACACTGCGTGTGCCTGCAATAATCCCCAATTCGAAATTTGCCTTGCCAAGGCGATTGGGGACGCTGTTATTGTCTGTACTTAATTGCAATCCGGCTTGCCGTCTGAGTATGGGGTGATGGCACAGGTTTTGTATTTGTAATAGATCAATTAACTGCGAACCTTTATTGGGTGGACCAAGCATCACTACGCGCCCCAAGTTATCAATCAGCTTATTTTGCAAATAGATACGCACTAAAATACCGCCCATCGAGTGCGTTACAAAATGAATTCGCGCCTGATTAGGGCATAATCTCAGCGCATCATTAATGGTTTTTTCCGCCAACTCCTCGATTGAAAATTTAAATGATGGATAACGACAATTAATAACATGGTAACCCAGCTTATTTAAACTATTGCCGAGTTTTTTCATGCAACGCTCTGTTTTTCCTAGGCCATGTAATAAAATGACCGATTCGTTTTTTGCTGTTACTGTAAAATAGTTATCCATATCAACCTCCCGAAATACGCCCTGGATTAAAGCTGTTGCAAGGCCAGTTTTTTTGCTTTACTAAAATCGGTTTTCCCTGCACCTAGCTTGGGAATCTCTGCAACTTGATAGCAACGTTTCGGGATCATTAATGGATTACAACCACCGGCAAGCATGCTTTTTTTAATCTCACGACTATCCAATTCGCCTTGGTATAATAAAATAATACTCTCACCTTTTTGCGGATCTTCAATGGCAACAGCAACGACTTCGATATCATCCGGCAGATCTTCAAGTACGGCTTGCTCTATGGCGCTTAAACTGATCATTTCCCCACCAAGCTTGGCGAAGCGCGAATAGCGATCTAAAATCGTTAAAAAGCCATCGCTGTCTAATTTGCCTTTATCACCCGAGGTATACCAGCGTTCACCTTCTATCTCCTTAATCACTTGTGCGGTTTTTTCTGGATTATTGAGATAACCGAGCATGATTTGCGCACCACCAATCAACACTAATCCTGCTTCACCTAACGGCAGTTCGGCAAAACTTTCTGGATCAACTATTTTAAAGCTGCTGCCGGGTAACGGCATGCCGACCGTACCTTCTTTACCACCAACCTGAACCTGCCAAAGCTTTTGATCTAACTGATCCGGAATATTAACGCTGGCAACCGGTGTGGTTTCGGTGGTGCCGTAACCTTCTAAAATTCGTTTACTGAACTTGCTTTCAAAATCGGCTTTTACCTGAGCGTTAAGCTTTTCAGCCCCCGCCACCACAATACGCAGTGAATCAAACATTAACGGACTTACCTTTCTATTTTTTGCATATAAACGTAAGAAGGTCGAAGTGCCGCACATGATTGTCGCCTGATTTTTTGCCACCGCTTTACCAATACCAACTGCATCAGTTGGATCGGCATGACAAACCAACGGTAAACCTTCCACTAAAGGCAGAAACTGCGTTACCGTTAATCCGAATGCATGAAACAACGGCAAAGAGCCAAGAACCACATCACTTTCCTGGGTATTTAAAACATCGGAAACCTGTTTTAAATTAGCCATAATATTAGTATGACTCAGCATTACCCCTTTCGGCGCACCTTCACTGCCGCTTGAAAATAGAATAGCAGCCGCCTGCTGGGGGCTTACTTTTGTTACATACAGCACTTTTAACAGCCACGCCGGTAAGCATTTAACTAATAATAAACGTGCTATTTTATGGGATGGTTTGATCTGTTTAAGAGTCTCTTCCAGGTATACAAGCTGCACCCCCTGTAAAACTTCCGTTAAATTGATGCCGCGTTTATGCAGTTTTTTCAAAAACAGTTTTGAAGTATAAACATGACTTAACTGTGCTTGCTTGAGCGCATCGGCAACAGCATCCTGGCTGGCAGTGTAGTTAAGGTTAACAATCGTTTTACCTGCAATAACCGCAGCCATATTAGCAATCACGCCGCCCGCACTGGTGGGCAATAACAAACCAACATTTTGTGTTTTACAGCTCTTTTTAATCACCTTACTTAAGCTGATCGCCCCAACTAGACTCTGCTGAGCAGATAGTATGGTTCCAGTACTGTCAATAATTGCTTTTTGAGTTCCGACACGCTTAACTGTATCAATCCATGCACAACCAATACTCGGCAGCTCCGCCGCATGTTTTTTCCAGGATAATACTGACAGATCAAACACTCGACTTTTTACCTGCTCAGCACTGCTGGTTTTCGGCATCTGTTCTCCAAAAGCGACGACTAAATCACGAGACAATCCCTGTCCGCGCACCTCTTTTAACTTATCCGATGAACGACTGAATTTACTGCCCCATAAGCCGCGGATATAAAAAGGTATAATCGCCAGTTCCTGCTCCGCCTGTTTACAAGCCAGCTCAAAACCGCGTTTAAACTCTGCCAGATGACCATTACGGCTAATGACCCCCTCAGGAAACAACGCCACGACTTCGCCTTGATCTAACACAGCTGCTATCCGGGTTAATGAACCTTTACTTGCAGCCGAAGATTCAATTGGAATGCAGCCTAATGCCTTAAAGAACCAGCATAGATACCAGCGGGAGAATATTTTTTTGTCCATCACAAAACGTACCGGACGAGGACAGGCGATCTGCAGAACAGCCCAGTCTACCCAGCTGACATGGTTACCCAATAACAACACCCCGCCCTGCTCAGGAATATTTTTCATACCCTGCACAAACACTTTATAATGGCGTGATATCGACCAGTTAAGTACGATCCGCACTAAGCTCTGCGGTAGTTTATAAACGGTGTAAATACCGCCTAAAATAGCCACCAGCGCAGTGAAAGTCAGTAAAAAATGGCTGTCAAAACCATAGAAAGAGAAGCAGGCGGTGATCACCAGGAAGCTCGCCATACCGATATTCTGCACCCAGTTATTTAACGCTAAGACTTTACCCATCTCATCACTGCCAGCATGAAACTGAATCAGAGCATTAAGCGGTACAATAAAAATACCGCCCATCGTACCGACGGCAAAAAAGCACAGTGCCTGTGTCGCAGATGACTGCATGAAGGGTAAAAACCATAATGCAGCGGCAATCCCTGCGGCTCCCAGCGGAATTAATCCCGTTTCGATATGATCTTTTGACCATCGCCCGGCAAGCCACGAACCGAGAGCAATGCCGACACCTGTTGCGGCAATAGTTGCCTGAATAATTAAGGTATTTGTTACAGAGAAGTTAGCTTTGGCATAGGCGGGAAAACTCGCTAATAACATTTGTCCGATTGACCAGAACATCGCTAACCCAATAATCGCTAGACGAATCACTTTACGTTCAATAAACGGACTTAAGCTTTCTTTCATGTAAGTGCCGGAACGATACTTTCCCCAGTCAAATGATTTATCGACCTGTTTCTGCTCTATATTTGGTAATCGATAAGCCATAATTAACTCAATAATTGAATTGATCACTAATAACCAGGCTAACGGTGCCATGCTTTGCAGTATCGATGCCGGATTTGAAAATTCAGGCTGATACAGTGACTCAAATAACAGTGAATAAACTAGGGTGCCGGCTAAAATAGCAACAATGGACACAGCTTGTACCAGTCCATTCGCCTGAGCCAGTTTCTCTTTACCAAATAGAGGTTTGATATAACCGTATTTAGCCGGTGAATAAAAGGTGGACTGTACTGCGAGTAAAAAGGTCATGGCAAAAGCAAACCAGAACAGTCCCAGGTAATAACAGACAGTGATCGCCAGTGTCAGCACAACAGCCGCCCAGGCACTAATCCGTATCACTCTATTTTTAGGGTATTTATCCGAAATAAAACCAGCAGGGGTCAGTAGTAAAATGAAAGGCAGTAAGATTAAACCATTCACCAAAGCCGTCAGTAATACCTGTTGCTGGCCATCATAGGTTTTGAAGATAGTATTCTGAATGATTATCTTATGCCCTAAATCAACGAAAGCATTTAAGAACACCGCAAAAACATAGGGCCAGGCACCTTTTATCTTAGCTAACTTATCCATTTTGAAACTCCGTGTATATTGATACAAAATCATATTTGAGAATGATTATGATGAGCTTCAAGAATGACGCAAGCAGAGTTTAATAAGTCTATCTATCTGCACCAGAAGGTATTATATTTTAATACTCTTTTAGTATGAAGGTCTCAATATGTCACAAACAACGATTCTAATCACTGCTTTAAAAGCACAGTTAAAAGCCCATGGAAAAACCTACGGTGATGTTGCAAAATATTTACAGCTTAGCCAAGCATCTGTTAAGCGTCTGTTTAGTGAGGGAAATATCAGTCTATCCCGCTTAGAATCTATTTGTAATATGATTGAACTGCCGCTTGCGGATCTGGTTTTATCGATGACTATCGAACATAATAAAATTGATAATTTGACCTTATTGCAAGAGCAGGAAATAGCCGATGACTTGGTGCTATTACTGGTCACTATCTGCGTGATTAATGGTTTCTCATTTGCCGATCTGTTGCAGCAATACTCACTGACAGAGCCTGAGTGTATTCAAAAACTTGCCAAATTAGATAAACTTAAAATTATTGAGCTATTACCCGGCAATCGTTTCAAACTTAAAATTAGTCATCATTTTGCCTGGTTAGCTGATGGCCCCATCCAACGCTTCTTTTTACAAAAGGTGCAACAGGAGTTTTTCAACAGCCACTTCAAACAGCCCAGTGAGAAATTAATTGTGGTAAACGGCCTGTTTTCATTAAGCAGCAATGCCGATATACAAAAAAAGATGCAAAAATTAAGTGCCGATTTTGTTACCTGTCGCAACGAAGATGCCTCATTAACAATGGATCAAAAATATGGCACAACCATGGTCCTGGTATTACGCCAATGGGACTCCAGCTTGTTTGATGAGATCCGCAGAAAATCGTAATCGATACAAAGCAGCTTAAATAGCGATCCATTTGGTAGCAGATATCGCTACCTTTTAACTTTCACTTTACCTTATTCCAATACCTGATTATAACTTAGCGCTCTTTAGCACCTAATGGAGAAAGGTATGAGAATTTCAAACTGCAAAGCAGGTTTAGCATTCACGGCGTTATTACTAAGCAGCACTATCAGCTACAGTGCTGGATTATTAAAACCAAGTAATGCGTCTTACCAGGATTTACAAATCAAAACACACGACGTGCATGTGATCGTTCAGGACGGTTATTCACGTACTGAAGTTGAGCAGACATTTTTTAATCCCAATCCGCAGGAGCTTGAAGCGCTTTATTCATTCCCTGTACCACAGGGCGCCGCAGTGGGTGAGTTTACCTACTGGATTAACGGCCAGGCGGTTACGGCTGAAGTTGTAGAAAAAGGCCGGGCGAAACAGATTTATCAGCAGCAGAAAAAAGCCGGTAATAAAACAGCGCTTGTGGAGCAAGACAGTTATAAAACTTTTGATGTCAGAGTATTTCCGATAGCAGCTCAAGATCAGGTCAAAATACGCCTGGTTTATCTGCAGCAGGAGCAGATCGATACCGGACTAGGCCGTTATGTTTATCCGCTTGAAGAAGGCGGTATCGACGAGGTGAAAAACAGTTTCTGGACCCGCAATGACACAGTACAGGAACGCTTTTCTTTTACCATGGATATCCGCTCGAGTTATCCCTTAGACGGCGTACGCTTACCAGCCCATCCAAACGCGCAGTACACTCAGATAGATGATCAGCAATGGCAGATCTCTATCGGCAGCACTAACAGCAGTGAGCAGGAAAACCTAAGCTCAGAAGCTAAAAAAAACGTAAAACTGGATAAAGATATTTTGGTTTACTGGCGCCATAAACCGGATTTACCCGGCAGTGTCGATTTAATCAGTTATCGAGAACCGGGTAAAAAACAGGGTACCTTTAAACTGACCTTAACACCGGGTAATGACTTAGGGTTAAATCAGGGACAACGTGACTGGATTTTTGTACTGGATAAATCCGGTTCCATGGCGGCAAAGTACCAGACGTTAATTGAAGGAGTGCGTCAGGCACTGACTAAATTACCGGAAAATGACCGTTTCAGAATTATTACCTTTAATAATCAGGCACAGGATATCACTTCGGGTTATCAGGCGGTCACCGCTGAGAATGTAGAAAATAGTCTTAATAAACTACAGACTGCCGGTGTGAGCGGTGGTACCAACCTTTATGCCGGTATCGAAAAAGCCATAAAAAAACTAGATGCCGACAGAACCAGTGCGATTGTACTGGTTAGTGACGGTGTCGCTAATGTCGGGGTTACTGAGAAAAAATCCTTCTTAAAACTGCTGGATAAAAAAGATCTGCGTTTATATTCATTTATTATGGGTAACAGCGCTAATCGCCCGCTATTAGAGGGCATGAGTAATATATCTAATGGTTTTTACGCGGCAGTTTCTAACTCCGACGATCTGATGGGTCAGGTAATGTTAGCCACCAGCAAAATGACTCATCAGGCGATGCGTGATATTAAGCTAAATATTGACGGCATCAAAATCAGTGAATTAAGCCATAAAGATTTCAATAGCCTATACCGTGGTCAGCAGCTGACCTTTTTTGGTCATTATTACGGACAAGGCACGGCTAAAGTTGAACTCACAGGAAAAGTAAACGGTCAGAAAGTCAGTTATAAAACTGAAATTGATTTTAATAATGGACAGACATTACATCCAGAGCTTGAACGCTTATGGGCATACAGCACAATCAAACAGTTAGAAAAGGAAATTGATTATCTGGGTGAATCTGCCGACAATCAACAGGCAATCCAGGAACTTGCGGTTGAATACGGCTTAGTGACTAACTACACCTCGTTATTAGTAGTGGAAGAGCAAGTCTTTGAGCAGCTTGCAATTAAGCAAACTAACAAACAACGAGTTGCAAAGGAACAGACAGCCAGACTGCAGAAAAAACAACAGCCGACAGCTGATAACCGTGCAGATCACAAACAACCTATGTTCAGTAAAGCGCAACCAAGCTTTAGCGGAGGCAGCGGTGCAATGCATCCGTTATGGATGCTGCTGTTAGTGATACTGAAACTGCCAAGCCTGCTACAAAAACAGTCTAAAAGGGCTTAAAACTAAAAGCCGCCACAAAGGAGACCTACCAGTCTCCTTTTTAAGTAGTTCCTACAAGTAAAAACAACTTAAAATTAAAGCAGAAAAAATCTATTTTCCCTTAAATTAAATTTATTTACGCTATTGAAAAGACTTAGTTATAAAAATAGGGGATAATTTGCGTCTACAAAAATTCAACGGTGTATTTTTCCAGCAAAATACGCTGTTGATTGAGCCAATCAATATTTTCAGGAATGTTTATTTATGTCCCAACTCGGCACGCTTTATATCGTATCAGCTCCAAGTGGCGCAGGAAAATCTAGCCTTATTAACGCGCTATTGGCAGAAAAAAGAGACTGGCCAGTGCAAGTTTCTGTTTCTCATACGACGCGCGCACCGCGTGTCGGTGAAAATGATGGTGAGCATTACCATTTTGTGGATCTGGATATATTTAAACAGTTAATTAAAGAAAATGCCTTTTTCGAGTGGGCTGAAGTATTTGGTAACTATTACGGCACATCACGTGTTGCTATTGAACAAGCTTTGGCACAAGGTATTGATGTATTCTTGGATATCGACTGGCAGGGTGCACGACAAGTGCGGGAAATGATGCCGCAGGCGAAAAGTATTTTTATACTGCCGCCAAGCCGATCTGAATTGCAAGCGCGCTTAACTAAACGCGGCCAAGACAGTGATGAAATTATTGCTAAACGGATGGCGCAGGCACAATCTGAGATGTCTCATTATGATGAATATGATTATCTGATTATTAATGATGACTTTGATAGTGCAATGCAGGAGTTCTCTGCTATTGTTAAATCGCGTCGAAATGAGCAGGAAAAACAAACCTGTAAGCATCAAGCAACCATTAAAGAATTGTTAGAACAACAATCTTAAAACGAAGTTGCTGGATCAAATCACATTTAACGCATATAATTAGCCCCCTTTTTTTGTGTAATTAACTTTTGGAGTTCAACAATGGCACGTGTAACCGTTGAAGATGCAGTAAATGTTGTTGGTAACCGTTTTGATCTTATCCTAATGGCATCTCGTCGAGCTCGTCAGCTTGCTACTCAAGGTAAAACTCCTTTAGTTGAGCCAGAAAATGATAAACCGACCGTTATCGCTTTGCGTGAAATTGAACTAAATCTAATCACCAATGAGCAGATGGACATTCAAGATCGTCAAGAAAAACATGAAAAACATGCGGCTGAATTAGCGGCAGTTGCTGCGATTGCAGAAGGTCGCGGTTAATAACCGAGCGCCTTAGAAAATCCTAAAAAAACGCCGAACATGCAAATGTCCGGCGTTTTTTTATGTTTAATTAACAAGGAGATCCCTCGTTGTGATGAGCTTATTTTTACCCTCTCTAGCGATTCTGGCAGGCTTTGCGCTGCTTATTTGGAGCGCTGATAAATTTGTTTTAGGTGCATCGAATACTGCGCGCAGTTTTTCCATCTCACCGCTGATTGTCGGGGTGGTGATCGTTGGTTTAGGCACCTCTGCTCCTGAGATGCTGGTTTCAGCTATTGCAGCAGTAGATGGCAAAACTGGCATTTCTATCGGTAATGCTCTGGGTTCAAATATCACCAATATCGGTTTGATGTTAGGGTTAACGGCGCTCTTTTATCCGCTGCAGATCCACTCGAAACTACTGAAACGAGAAATGCCGCTGTTGCTGGCCATTATTATGGTTAGCCTATTTCTGCTTTGGGATCAGTACCTTAGTTTTTTTGATGGGCTGATCTTGCTGTCCATGATGTTTGCCATGTTAATTTTCACTCTCTATGAGGCCAAAACCCATGGTGATGACAGACTCGCGCAAGAGATGCTCGATGAAATACCTGAAGAGGTAAGTAAACCAGAAGCGCTTAAATGGTTACTGATCGGTATAGTGCTCTTAATTATCTCTTCCCGTATTCTGGTGTGGGGCGCCGTGGAAGTTGCCGAATATTTTGCTGTTAGCGATCTGATAATTGGTCTTACCATTGTTGCAATCGGTACCAGCTTACCAGAGCTGGCTGCTACCATTGCCGCTGCGCGTAAAAAAGAGTTTGATTTGGCAGTCGGTAATATTATCGGCTCTAATATTTTTAATATTTTAGGGGTTATGGCCCTGCCTGGATTAATTCAGCCCGGTAGTTTTGATAAAGAGGTATTAACCCGAGATTACCCTGTAATGATTGCGTTAACCCTTGCGTTAATGCTCTTCTGCGTCGCATGGCATAAAGGTAAAACGAGCATACTGGGCAGATTCGAAGGGGCTCTTTTATTGGCTGGCTATATCAGTTATATGCTCTGGTTATTTAATGATATGAGAGCAGTTTAAACACAATTATTAGCTGAAAGAGCGGTCGACTTTATTAAAAAAATCATGGAAACAGTTTATTTATTGATCCATTTAATCAAGCAAAGATTGGAATCTATAAAGAAGAAAAGAGGTAGTAGTTGGCAAACTAACAGAACGGCAAGTGAATTGATTTTCCTAAAAACAGCTGCTACTTTTTATTGCTCCCATAAAAAAAGCGGAAGAACAATTCCTCCGCTTTTTGTATTAGTTGTTAAGGTCCGGTTTTCTCTAACCTGATGCACTTCCATTATTTTCTAAAGAAAGTTGGATCAAAATCACGTCTGTCTAGTTCTTTACCCTTAAATATTGAAAAGTTTCGACCTGCATAAAAAAATAAAATATCCATAATAATTTCCTCTTTTGATTTTTAGTTGGTGTCCCTAGCGGACTAAAGAAATATAACCCAGATCACACTTTTAGACAACAAATTTCCGTAAAAAAATTACAAATTAAGCAATGAAATGCAAAAAAACAGGAAAAAACAAGATAAACAGTGATCTATGTAACGCTATCTTGTTCTTTTATTACAAAATGGTCACAAACAAGACGCCCATAAACGCTGGCCCTATTTGTGGTAAAATTCTGTCAGATAATCATGCAGGAATAGATCTATGCGAGAAAAAAATCGCTACAAAATTCTGATTAGCGCCTGTTTATTAGGTGAACGAGTTAGATATGACGGCAAGATAAATATGCTCAATCACCCACTAATCGATAGCTGGTTAACGCAAGGCTGGTTACTGAGCAGTTGCCCTGAAGTTTGTGGCGGTTTACCGACACCACGGCCCGCGGCAGAAATTCAAAAGGACGGCTCAATAAAAACCCAATCGGGAGAGGATCTGAGCGATCCGTTTAAAAAGGGCGCCGAACATACATTGGCATTGGCTGTGAAGTTTAATATTAAAGTAGCAATCTTAACCGATAAAAGTCCATCTTGTGGCAGCTCGCAGATTTACAATGGCCGCTTTGAGCGCAGTTTAATCGATGGGCAGGGTTTAACTACGCAATTATTAGAAGCCAATGGTATTAAGGTTTTTAACCAATTTCAGTTAACTCAGGTGCAAACCTATTTAAATAGCCTGAAATGCACCTAGCTTAAATCAGCAGACTATCTTACGCGTTAACGTTGCCAATTAACGTGTTGAAAAAACGTCTGCAACCTGCATTTTATATGTACAGTTCACATAGGTGTACAAAAATTTACGACTGCCACGAGACTCTAATTATAATGATTACTTTGTTCAAAGGACGATTGCAATGTTGCCCCTCTGCCCATTTATCAATAGTACAAGTTCAATGATTAAGCTTGCAGCGATAATTTCTCTGCTGGTTATCTGTTTCATAGGCAACGAGTTATCTGCGCAAGAAGTTTCAAGTGGAAAAACGTTAGTCATTGGTAAAGTAAGTGATTCCCCCAAAAAACATCTGCAATCCTTAAAATTGATGGCTGATTACCTTGCTGCTCATATGCAGGATCTTGGTTATACAAAAGGCAAAGTATTACTTGCTCGCAGCAAACAAGAGCTCGCCAGACAGTTACAACAGGGTGATGTTGACCTCGTCACTGAAACCGCCTTTTCCGCCATCTATCTTCAAGCGGAGGCAGGGGCAGAGCCTATTTTACGTAAATGGAAAAAGGGCATAGCAGAATACCATTCAGTTATTTTTGTACGTAAAGATAGCGGTATTAATAACTTACAAGATTTAAAAGGGAAAACCATCGCATTTGAGGATGCCAACTCCACAAGCGCATACTATTTACCCGCCTATGCTCTAATCAACGCGGGACTGAATTTAGAACAACTCAGTACACCACGAGAAAAAGCAAGCGCTGACTTTGTCGGTTATGTTTTTTCTAAGCAGGAGATTAACACCTCTGTTTGGGTGCATAAAGGGCGTGTTGATGCGGGGGCGCTGAGCAATATAGATTGGCAAAAAAAATCGCATATGCCAGAAAGTTTTCATCCTGATCTTAAAATAATTCATAAAAGCATCTCTATTCCTCGTGCCATTGAAGTGCTGCGTAAAGAGTTACCCATTGCGGTGAAAGCGCGCATAAAAATGCTACTGCTTAATATCGATAAAGATCCTGATGGCTACGATGCCCTCAAAAGCTACCAAAAAACCAGAAAGTTCGATCAATTAAACGAACAGACATGGGACAGCTTGAATAAAATTAATGATCTATTAAAAATAGTCGATGGAGTGACTCAATAGTGCGTTTAAGAACGCAATTTTCGATCACTATGGTGCTTCTTATCAGCGCCATAGTGATTTTCATGTCGGCTATTTTATTTTACCAATTTAGTAAAGACGCCAGAGCTCAACAGGCAGTGAGTACTCAAGCTATCTCTGATGCAATCATATTGCAAATGATGAAACGCGGTGAGTTTATGACCAATTATTTTTCGCATCACCTTGTCGATGACATTTACTATGAAAATCAAGATAAAATAACACAAACACTGCAGCCAAGTTTGACACAGCAAGATCTCCTGTTTGTTGAAATATTTGATCCTGATGGCTATATCATCAATGATGGCAGCGTTGAACTGTGGGCTTTTGGTGATCAAGTTAATGATCCACAGATGCTCAATGCGATTGGAAAATCAGATGATATTTATTCACGTATTGAAACTGATAAAGTGATATTTGCACGTACCATTAAAATTGGCGATGAAGTTATCGCCGGAATCCATCTTGGCTTCTCTTTACTGTATATCCAAGAGGATATATTAAAAATGGAGATGGTCTTGCAAAATGAATTAACTGCGCTCAGTGAAAGGGATTTTGCAAACAACATTTTTATCGTATTTGTCGCTTCCTCCCTGTTACTGATCGCCGGCATACTAATGGCAATATTTACTGCCAATAAATTAACAGAGCCAATTCATCTACTTGCTCAACATGCACGAAAAGCCGGCAAGGGAGACCACCTGAGCAAAATTGAGCTTAACCGCTCCGATGAACTCGGCCAATTAGCCGCCATATTTAATAAAATGAATCGGCGTTTACTTAAAAATAAAGAGGAGATCCATTATCAGGCTTTTCACGATCACCTGACTGGACTGGCAAATCGCAACATGTTTCATGAATATCTTGAAAAAACCCTGCAACAGGCCGCAACTAATCAAAAAAAAGTGACCGTGTTATTTTTAGATCTGGATGGTTTTAAAGCGATTAATGATACGTTTGGCCATGAGGTTGGCGATCAGTTACTGGTTATTATCGCAGAGCGATTTAACGCGGTGATTCGCAAACAAGATACCATCAAGTTCGCAGAACTGCCCGACAATATGCTGGTTTCGCGTATTGGCGGCGATGAATTCACCATAGTATTGCAGGATATTGCAGAAAAACAGATTGTCTCACAAATTGCCAGCCGCGTTATACAATCAATCGCTTCTCCAATAGAGTTAAATGGAGAGCAGCTTAATATTGGCGTCAGCATTGGCATCAGTATCTATCCAGAAGATGGTATTGATGGCGATACTTTGATTAAAAATGCGGACAGTGCAATGTATCAGGCAAAGGGTAAAGGCAAAGGTTGCTATCTCTTTTTTAAGCAAACTTAATCATAATTTTTGCAGGGATCAATACGCATAAGATCGCTATGAATAAACTGATAGTCCAGCAAACGTTTTAATTTTTCATTACAAATGACTTTGTGCAGCGCTTTACTTTGCGTGTTTAATTTCGGTCTATCTAAACCTAATGCCAAGGCATTATAAGTATAAAACGCCTCTTTACTGGGATGTGTATCCGCGCAGCCATTTAACGTTTCTCCCCAGCATTCCTTTTTTATAATCAGCGTAATAATGGCCAAACAATCATCAAGATGAATAAGATTTACAGGAGCCTTGGGAAAGGCAATCACTTTAGCGGGCTGCTTAGTCGCAGCAAAAAACCGCCCCGGATGTCGCTTGCCACCAATCAACCCCGCAAACCGTAGAATTGTCGTTTGAAAATGTCTGTTATTTTGCAATAAGGATTCGATCATTAATAATGGATGAGTGGACGGCTGTAAGTTGTCAGACTCTTTGCAGGGCAGCGCTTGCTGCGGATAAACAGATGTTGAACTGATAAATAACACCCGTTTAACAGCTGACAGCTCAATCTCTGCAATCAAGCTTGTAAATGCAGCAAGATTTTTGCTGGTGATATTAATTATCAATAATTCGGACTGTAAAAAGTCTTGAATATTATCAGACAAATTTTCAATATCAATTTGAAAAGGGTATAAACCGGCCTCTGCCAAGCAGCGCAATTTGTCTGCGCTACGGGTTGAAATTTTAACTGGCGCAAGCTCAGCCGACAACTTTTTGGCAACAGGAAAACCCAACCAACCGCTACCTAAGATACTGATAGATTTATCCATTACACTTCCTTTTAGTTGTTTTAATTATGCTTAGCCTGGCGTTCCTGCGCAAAGGACAAAATTTGTTTTTTTTGCGCGTCATCAGCCTCTCGCCAGTGCAGAATTTCAGTCAAACTACGAAAGCAACCGATACAAATATCTTCCTTATTAAGGGTGCAATGACGTATGCAAGGCGATCCTATCTCACTCATTTTTTTCTCTCTTTTCATTTCTTTTTTTATTAAATAATATTTACGGCACTTTCATGATAACAAGGCTTCAGTTAAACTACCAAAAAATTAACATTTCGATAACAAAAAAAAGAGGGTCTTTTATGTTTATTATCCGCTGGCTATTGGGCCGTATTATTTTATTACTCAATTTTATCTTTACACCGAAAAAACGTAAACGCGAGATTCACGAGCAGATAAAAATTGATTTACAAACAAAATCACTGCAGCTATATCAATATCTGGCTTGTCCATTTTGCGTGAAAGTACGCAGAGCACTGCGCCGCCAAGGATTGAATATTGCGATAGTAGACGCTAAGAATGCAGAGCATAAACAAGTGCTACTAAATGAAGCGGGGAAGGTGCAGGTCCCCTGTTTACGTATTGAAGAAAATGAAAAGGTAACTTGGCTATATGAGTCATCTGCCATTATTGACTACTTAAATAAGCGTTTTGCTTAAGCAAGACGCCTATTTATCTCTTTTTCAATTGCAGCTGCGCTGCAGTTGAAAAAGGGCCGACTAGCGGCGCCCTTTAATCATCCCCTGAAGATAACGGTTACCGGTTATTTTTGACATGATAATCACCGCAGCAACGTGATATATCACGGCGATAAAGGTCATATTCACCGCAAACTCATGCACCTCTTTTACCCAATCCTCTCCCCATAACGCATCCGTCTCCATCGCCCAGCCGCTTAGACCGATCAGGAGCAAGCTACCCCACAAAAACCAAACCATCAATGCACCTGCAGGATTGTGTCCCGGATGATTATCTTGCTTAGTTTTGCGTAACTCCTTGAGATGGTCGATAGCAGCAGAAAATGAGGGCATAAAATGACTCAAACGAGCCGGTGAATGCACCACACCACCCCATAGCAGACGTATCAGAATCAGCCCCATTAGTGCGTAGCCAACCCATTGATGAACATTACTGCCCTCTTCAGTCAAAAGATAATTACTAAAAAATAGTATGGCAACACTCCAGTGAGTAAAACGCACCACGAGATCCCAACCCGTTTGTTGCATTGACTTTTTCATTCCTACCTCTTTTCTTTTATTACACTCATATCGGTCGGGTTAAAATAAATTTCAGCCCGTTTACCATCGCTGTCTTTACCGTACAGTTCATAACAACTGGTGTCGGTTTTTTTGAATTTTTTAATAGTATAGCCCTGATCAATTACCTGTTGCTTGGCGGTTGAAAATGGGATCCACTGGGTTTCTGGCGCTTGCGTGCATTGCGGATCCGCATAGCTGTAGGATGCGATTAAAAGCAGTGGCAGTAAAAATAATTTTTTTAACATAAAATGCTCCGATATCAATAAGTAGCTCAGTCAACCGACTGATTGATTCTATTATCAAACATATTTCTTAACAGAAGCTTAAATGAAACACTTTAGTTTGCCTGTTTATAAGACACTGCTGGTTGTAGCTGAGCAGCTGCAACAGAATTTTTGACCTCAGCGTTCGCGCTTGGATGGACAGCCACAATTGTCTCCCCCGCACTAGGCTGATAATCATCGCCAATTTCAAAGGGTTTAAGCTTACCGGCAGTGCTGATAACAAACAGCGGCACGGCATTTTTATTTGCTTGCAGATAAGCCTGCCAAAGAAAAGAATCACCTAATTTGGTCGCTTTAACCTTGCCCGCTTTGGTTAGCAAGCTGCTTAACTTAGTAAAAGTGACATCGCGACGAAATAAAACCTGGCGAGAACGAAATGTGGAACTGACTTTATTACGCTTGTTATGATTTTCACCCGAATGAAGCGAAAAGACCGTTTTTTCATCAAGCAGATGCGCAAAATGGTGCACAGCCAGTGCGTTATAATGACGATTAGGTGAAAGTGCCAATACCATGCGGAGATCCGCCAGCGGCACAAAGCGCTCGGCATGCTCTGATTGCGGATTACCATAGTAACAAGCAAGGCCAGCCATGCGTGCTAAATGGCAATTTTCCCAGGCAGGATCGGACACCAGCACAGAGAACCCTAACTCTTTTAATCCAACCGCAATACCTCTTGCAACATGATTTGCACCGATAAATAAAAGGGTGGATGGGGCGGGCTTTCTTAAGCCTAACCATTGCGCCAAAGGTGTTGCCGTTAAGCTTTGTAAGACCACAGTAACAATTATCACAGTAAAAATAAGAGGAACTATTTTGTCTGCATCTTTGACCCCAGCTTCAGTTAGGCTTAAGGCAAATACCGAGCCTACAGCAGCTGCAACTATCCCTCTTGGCGCAATCCAGGACAATAAAATTTTTGACTTATAAGAGATAGTACTGCCCATGGTTGATGTAATAATACAAAGCGGCCGAGCAATAAACAGGATCACCAACAGAAAGAGGAAAACCATGGGGCCAAGCAGCAAGACACTACCCCAATCAAGTCTAGCGGCCAGTAATATAAATAGACTGGAAATTAAAATCTTGGAGAGATCTTCTTTAAACGCCAGAATAGAAGCCAAATCGAGATCATCCTGATTAGCCAGCCAGATCCCATAGATAGTTACCGCAAGCAGACCCGATTCATGGCTTGCAAGGTTGGCGATGGAATGGATCATCAGCACCATGGCTAAAATAGCAAATTTATGCAGCTCATAAGGGAGCCACTCGCGGCGGATAACAAGTGCTGAGAACCAACCTGCGAAAATCCCCAATAACAAACCTGCAGACAACATCTGCAATAATGCCAGCAAAGTAGAAAAGACAGCATCCCCCTGATTGGTTGATGTCACAGCCCCAAAAACAAGTACCGCAAACAGGGCGCCAATGGGATCAATCACAATCCCCTCCCAGCGCAAAATGGAGTCGATCTCTTTGACCGGTTTCATTGTATTTAATATGGGGGCAATAACCGTCGGCCCGGTCACCACCAATACCGCGCCGATAACGGCGGCCACACGCCAATCTAAATCAAGCAGCCAGTATGCAGCGGAGCTGACCACCACAAAGGTCACCAGTATGCCTATTGAGCAAAGATTGCGTACAATTTTGCCTATACCTTTTAATTCTTTAAAATGTAATGTTAATGCGCCTTCAAATAAAATAATGGCCACGGAGAGTGAAATCACAGGAAATAATAGATCGCCGAGTAATTTGTCCGGGTTTAATAACCCCAGACCCGGTCCCAGCAGTAAACCTGTGAGCAGAAGAAATAAAATGGCCGGAACTTTTAGTGACCATGCAAGCCATTGGGCGGCTACAGAGACTAAGGCGATGGCAGCAAAAATAAGTGCGGTCATAAATATCCTTAACATTACTGAGCGTAATGCGTCTGAAATCAGCGTGTTATCCACGGATTAGATTAAAATGGTGGTTGGATTATAAGCGTTTTTATTACAGTCTCAAATTATGGGGGATTTTGCTAACTTATTGACTGCTAAACTGTAATAACAATAACTGATCTTTATCATATAAACGCAACTTGCCCTCCTCCACCAGCCACTCGCTTACTTTGTTTAACGCGTCTAAGAAATTAGTTTCAACCTCCATCCCCGTGGCACAGCGTTTGGCTGTGGAGATAAAGTGTTTCATGACTAACAAATTCTGTTCTATCTGATAACCTCCTTGAAAATCATTACAACCACCACTGCCAAACACACGCTTTTTTTGTATATCAAAGGTAAGATAGGGACGTTTTTTTCCTTTGCCCTCAAGAAACCATTGTTTGTTTCCCAATAAAGCAACGATATCCAATTTAACAGGCTCGACAGTTTTTACTATTGGTAAGACTTCCTCTTCAACAGCAGCCATCGGCTGAGGTTGGATGACTTGTTTTGCTTGTGCTTTCCGGGCCGCTTGCATTGCAACACTGATAGAGCCATTTAACTCATCCCGAGTTAGCGGTAATAACTCGCGGTTACTGTAGAGCAATTGATTATCTTTGATAATTTGCACGCGAAGCTGGTATATGCCGGTCCGTGACAGGGATTTTTTAAGTATAGGCAAGGTAAAGTTTTGCGGAAATTTGCTGAAAACATTTTGCTCTGCGGCAGATAAAATATTAAATTTTTTATCTCCTTGCGGGCGAGATTCCAAACTTAACTTAAAAATAGTGCCCGGTTCAATATTACTCTCCCCGTCATAAGTTAATTGCCCTTTAATGTACTGCGCCTGGGGGATTTTATAGAGCGCATATCCCTCGGCAAATATCATAACAGTGGCAATCCCAATAAGCGCCCAAAACACATTTTTCATCTTTAGCCATCCCTTTCCAATTAACTATGAAAAAGAATAGTTTATTAATGATGATGATGCACTTTTAAAAAACTTTTCGGTATTAACTCCGCAATAAAGCTACGTGCTCCACGGCGCAGTAATGAACTCAAATATAAGCATAAGATTAGAATTAAACTTACCAGTTGCCACCAGTTATATGCCCCTTCCTCCTGTGCTAGCCATGGCAGCGAAATAACATCAATATATTGATTGAGTCCCAAGCCGATTAAGAAAGCCCCACCCAGCGTCAGCATCGCCAGACTGAGTGCGGCAAAAAATCCCTGCTGCTGCTTCACTGTTTTGAGCAGTTCAAGGCTAATGGTCGGGGCGATTAAAAAGAACGCGATTGCAGCGCCCGGAGATAACCCGGCAATAAGTAAAACAGCAATAACAGGAGTTATGCCTGTAGCACACAGTGCAAAGGGGAACGCCACAATAATCATCACCAGCACCTGCAGCCACAACGCTTGATCAAAGAATGCCCAGGCCGGCGTAGCAGAGAACGTTGCCGCCAGCATCCAACCAAATAAGACCCAGGGCGCGGTATGATCAAGCTGATGTTGATAGCCCTGTTTAATTGCACTAATAAATCGGGATGTCGGGTTTTTATCCTGGCAACTTGCACTGACCGCCAAACTGGGCAGAATCTTAAAGTGACGCCCCAATAGCCAAGCACTCACTACTGCAAAAACAATTGCTAAGACAACGCGCAGCAAAAGCATCTGCGACCCCAGTAAGGGCCATGAGATCAGCAGCGCATCAAAACCGATAATCGGTGCCGCCATTAAAAATGCGGTGGCAAAGGTTTGGCTGGCGCCCATAGTTAATAGTTGCAGATGCATCTTCAGGGCACTGGGCGAGCAAACAGGTAAAGGTAACCCGTAAGCGACCCCCTTTAAACTATCTTTAAAAAAAGATTGGCTAGTTTGTTTGGGCAACACCGAAAACTTGGGGTTGAAATAATGCATTAACGCACTTAACAGATAAGCCAGCAACAGCATAGGTGCGCTATATAACGCAATATTAATAAAATTGACCAGTGTTAAGGCTGTCTTGTTCGGTCTCTCCGTTTGAGCCATTTCATGTAGGTGCTCATGTTCCGCTTCATCAACAGGAGCCGCGCCTGTTTCATGCTGATGATCATGCTCTTCATCAACAGGGTGCGCAGCCGTTTCATTGAGATGCTCATATTCCGCTTTATGAAGATGATCTTGCTCGACTGGCATCATATTACTTTCTGCAGCGCCCGCGCTTGCATGGCCGTGTTCGATATAACCCAGCCAATGCGGCAACAGCACTGAAGCTAATACTATAAGACCCAATATACTGCCTATACCCGCCGCGTACCTGTTTTCGTTATCCTCTTTTTTATGCGCATGCGCGTGCTCATCGCCATGGAGATAGGGGCGGTGTAAGACAACATGCATAATTGAGCCCATCACAAAGGCTTGCAACCAGGCTAGCCATTGACCATCGAGTTGTGCCATCGAGTCACTGGCCCAAAATCCCCCGGCCAATGTTGCGGCAGACATGCTCAATAACACTGCCAGTGGCAATAATCGTCCGTACTGGGGACGTAACAACCACCAGATAGTTAAGCCAACAGGGAAGCGGTGCAGTAAAACACCGATAGCAAGCAACCAGCCGGTGTGATCGCCCTGCGCAACAATTAACGCAGAGCCATCAATGCTGGCATGTAAAACCAAACCTAAAACCCCTAAAAACAGGGTTGTTTGATGTGCTTGACGAGCTGCTTTGTGAAAGTATTTTTCAATCCAGCTGGGTGCCAGCACACCAATGGCCATCAGCAACAGAACCATCAAACCGCCACTATGCAAAAGTTCCGGCATTATATGAAATAAAACCAGACCTGAAATGGTGACAAAAATAAAGGCATCAAGCAGATCCAACCAGCCAGGTTGGCGTTGCAATAAGCGGTAGGCAAGCGGGCCGAGAAAGAGTGCAAAAACACTTAATAACAACAACATAAATGGTCTCAATAAAATCAATTTGTTTTTGTTATAATATAACACTAAATCAAAGTTGACCATTTTTATCTGGTATTATTAGCTAATCACTTTAATCACGCCTAGTGCGCAGTGCGTGCCTCGGCAAAAACAGTGAAATGCCACCCGCAATGGCAATAAATAGCGTCGAGACCAGTAAGCAGGCGGTTAACCCTAAGTTGATAAAGATCCACCCGGAAAGGAGTGTGCCGATTAAACGCCCGAGCGCATTGGCCATATAGTAAAAGCCGATATCCAGCGATACCCCTTCTCGCTGCGCATAACTGACAATAAGATAGCTATGCAGCGACGAGTTGATCGCAAACAGGCCGCCGAACAGAAATAATCCAGCAATAAACAGGTGGCTTTCAAAGTGCAGCGATAAAACTACCAGCAGAGGCGCAGCAGCCAAACCTGCGGCCCATAACACCGCACTTTTGCCATCAGGTATCCGCCCTGCCTGTTTGCCCGTAAAATAGGGGGCAAGGGATTGGATCCCGCCATAAAAAATTATCCACAAGGCTAATAAACCGCCGACTGTCCAGCCGTTCCAGCCAAATGTATCACTAAGATAGACAGGTAAAGCGACCACAAACCAGACATCACGTGATGCAAATAAAAAAAGACGCGCCACAGAAAGAATATTAACGCTGGCACTTTTAGAAAAAAGCTCTTTGAATTTCACCTTGCGCTTGATCCGACCGAGATCCTTTTTTAGCAGCAACAGACTGATGCACCAGACAATAAAAAGCATAGCGGCCATCAACAGCAGCGAATTTCGAAAGCCGATTAACGTCAGTAGTGCGCCGCCGAGAAAAAAGCCGACGCCTTTCAGAGTGTTTTTTGATCCCGTTAAAATAGCCACCCATTTATAGAGTGTGCCTGGTCTTTCGTCACTGACAAACAGCTTAATGGCGCTTTTGGCACTCATCTTATTAAGATCTTTAGCAATACCGGATAAAGCTTGGGCAAACATCACCCATGGAATAATCAAAAAATCATTGGGCACAGCCAGCATTAACAGGGCAATCACCTGCATTAGCAGACCGATATTCATAGTGCGGTTCAGCCCTAGCAGCGCGCCCAGCCAACCACCAAGCAGATTAGTCACCACCCCGAAAAACTCATAAAAGAGAAATAGAAAAGCAACTTCAAGCGCGCTGTAGCCTAACTGATGAAAATAGAGCACTACCAACATGCGCAGCGCACCGTCGGTTAGTGTAAAAGCCCAGTAATTAGCCGTGATAACTAAGTATTGCTTTAACTCAGCGCTGAGGTTTGCAAAAACAGTACGCATATAACGTTACTTATCCACAAGGCCAACTAAACGAACCAGTTCCGCGGTACGCGTTGCATAACCCATCTCATTGTCATACCAGGCATAAATTTTAACCATGCGCGAACCGACAACCATAGTGGACAACGCGTCAATAATAGTTGAACGCTGATCGCCACGGTAATCAATTGATACCAGCGGTTTTTCTTCAAAACCTAAAATACCCTGCAGCTCATTTTCAGCGGCACTTTTAAGTAATGCATTGACCTCTGCCACATCGGTATCACGGCTAACATCGAGCACAATATCGGTTAACGATGCATTAGCTAAGGGCACCCGCACCGCATGTCCATCAATACGATCTTTAAGCTCGGGAAAAATCTCCACAATTGCTTTTGCAGAGCCTGTTGTGGTTGGAATAAGACTGACTCCGCATGCACGGGCGCGGCGCAGATCTTTATGAGGCGCATCTAAAATAGTCTGCGTATTGGTCAGGTTATGGATAGTGGTAAAGCAAACCTTTTCGATACCTAAGGTTTCATTAATCACTTTAATAACCGGTGCCAGACAGTTGGTTGTACAGGAAGCCGCAGTAACAATGCGATGTTTTTCCGGCACAAAGATATGGTCATTGACACCCATCACAATATTGGCAATACCCTCAGCTTTTACCGGGGCCGAAACAACCACACGTTTTACCCCCTGATCTAGATATGCTTGCAGCAGCTTGGGATCGCGATGTACACCCGTCGCTTCAATAACCAGATCGCAATTTGACCAATCAACCGTGGCAATTTCACTTTGTTGCGTACAGCTAATTTTACTGTTGCCGATAATAATTTGGTTTTCGTCTGCTGCAACGGGAAAATTCCAGCGCCCCTGCACGGAATCAAATTCAAGAAGATGAGCCAGTGTTTTAGCATCGCCCGCACAATCATTAATTTGTACAAACTCAATATCAGGCCAGCCATAAGCGGCGCGCATCACTAAACGGCCGATTCGACCAAAACCGTTAATCCCTACTTTAATTGTCATTTTCAATCTTTCCTATAGTGCTTTTAAATTAATTAAATAATCGCGTTGGCAAGTTTGCGTAAATGCATTCGGGCGAACAGCCTGAATACGCGCCATTACCGGGCCAATTGCTTCTCCACGCTGTAAAAGTATCTGCGCTGCTACTAATCCGGTGCGCCCGGATCCGCCTTTACAGTGAAGCGCAATACTTTTGCCCTGCTCCAATAAAGCCTGCACAGCAGGTCCGGCATTTTCCCAAGCCTCCATAAAGGCGTGCTCCGGCATATGATCATCAATAATTGGCAGATGATACCAGGTCATTCCCACCGCTTGAACTGACTCACCGATAGTGGACAACTGGTTTTTATCGAGCTCATCCTGAGTCATGAGCGTCAGTAGCGCCTCTGCTCCCGCCTGCTTAAGCTGCGTCAGGGATGTTTTAAGATCCACCTCTTTGGTAGCGGGACAGGGTGTTAAAATAATCTGTGCACTGCTATTTTCAATGCTGATCGGGAAAATGGGGTGTGTTAATGACATCTTCTGCACTCTTTTAAATAAACCATAAAAAAAGCAGGAAGTAGACTTCCTGCTTAGTTAATTTTATATTTTTACTGTTTCACTTTAATGACAGCGCATTACCGGGAGGCTGCAAATAACAGCCCTTGACGGTAATAGTTATTTGCCTGCGCCGGAAAATCTTCTTTTTCCAGCAGGTTGGCAAGTAGAGCAAAATCATCAACATTAGGCAGCGTTACAAGACTCACCTTTAAATGTTCAATCGCTGCTGCTGTTTTATTTTCTTTAACCATTAACTTGGCAAGGGCTTGGTGAATTAACCCCGTCTGCGGCTCTTTTTTAAGTTTTTTCTCTAATAACAAAATTAAGGGGTAATGATCACTAATATCCAGTTTTTCAAGGTAAGCAAGCAGGGGTAATGAGAACTGCTTATGCAGTTTTTCTAATAAAAATTGCTCGGCAAGTTTATCATGGTCCGCTTCAATATAAGCATCTAGCAAGGCTTTTTGATAATTCAGCTCTTTACGCATCCAGCGCGGTGCTTTGTTCTCCCAGTAACTCTGTAAAGATTCCCCGCTGTGCAATGCGAGCTGCTTAAACAGCTGTCGATAACCATCAAGCTGCATAGTGGCAAACTCTAAATCATTAAATGAAAAAAAGTTTCGTTTTGCATGGAGCAGATCCAAATATTCCTGCCATTTATCCAATGCTGGATAGACAGAGAGATAAAGTTCACTAATGCGGTTGTTTTTGGCGAATTTTTTATCCAGCGCTTCTAATGTGGCCAGTGCGTTTTCATACTGTTTAGCTTTTAATTGCAGTTCCACCCACACTAAACCCACCGCCAGTTGACCGCCCTTTTGACTATCACTGGCTTGCTGTAAATACTCATCGCGCAAATCATATTTATGTTGCTGCTGGGCCGCTCTCGCCGCTGCAATATAAGTTAGCGCGGGGGTTTCGCTGCTCTTTGCAGATTGTGCTAATAATTTTTGCGCTTGTTTACTCTTCCCCTCAAACAACGCCCACATACCCAATAAACTGTTTTTTTGTGCTTTTCTGGTTTTACGCTGGCCAAACCAGCCGCGCGTTAATGAGCTCATCGACAGTAGTTTGCGTAATAACCACTCAGCTAAAAGCAGCAGAAAATAGAAAACGACGGCAATAAAAACGGCATTGATAATAGTTGTTTCATAGGTCGTGTATGAATCAAATGAGATTAATATATAGCCTTTATTAGCGCTTATCTCTGGCCCTAAAATCAACCCTGCCAGCAGCGCTGAAATAATAATAACAATTCGTATCATGACTTTCTCCTACCCGTCAACGCGAGCACTGGCGAGTGATTTTTTTACTCGCTGATTTATGATCCGATCCAGTAACGGGGCGCTTTTTAATTGATCCGGGTAGTTTATAGAAATTTTACGCTTACTTAAGCGTTGGATAGATTGGTAAAAATGGCTGGTCGTATTATCATTTAAATCGTAATAATTTTTGACTAACTGCGCGGCGCTGTGCAGCGCGATATCATAAATTTCCTGCTGTTCACGATAAACTGAAAATTCAGCTTTAGCTAAATCATTACGTAATTTCTCTTTTAAATACCAGCTTTCCTGAGGGGAAATTTGTGCCTGCAGCTTTGCATCTCTTTTGTTGATAACAATAAAACCGGCCACAAAATCTGACCAGGAGTTAACTAAATTTTCCTGCCAATCATTAATGTCGGTTGAAATATCTGCTTTGATCTTATCAGCCCCATCCGTCGTTTTTAAACCCGCGATAAGCAGTTTGTCAATACCACGCTCAAGATTCGACAACGCTAATACCAGACCATCAGGATCTCGCTTAGGCAGCGCTTCTAAAAGATTGATATCTTCAAGTAACATGGCGCGTAACGGGCTTAAGCTCGAATCGCTGAGTTCAACGACGCGCTGATCAGCGGCTAATAATAAGGCTATTGCAGTAGGGATATCCCTCTCCAGCCAGATTTTCCTGCCCGCCAACGTAACCAAGTATTCAACCTCAGCTAACATCCAATCATTGGGATGCCGCACTCTCGTCTGGGCAAGTGAACGCTGCAGGGCTTGCACATCCGTTTTATATAATTTATTTTCATTTTTAACTTGTTGAAGCTGTATATTCACCTGCTCCATTTGTGTTTTAAAATCAGATTGTAATCTGAGTGCTTGCTCTACTTGTGTACTGGCCGCTTTTGACTGCGCCGCCAGCTGTCCGCTCAACTGACTGATTTCCAGCTGCTGCTGGCTATTTACCGTTTTATTTTCTTTATATAGATAGCCGCCCAGCGCGATAGCAGCAAGCAGTAAAACAAATGAAAACAGAGCAAGGTAGATAACCAGTTTGCTACTTTTACCCGGTTTTTTCAGCGCGGGAATTTCTGCAGCTGGGACCGAGGTTTCAGAGGTTAATGTTGGCTCTTCTTTTTTTATCTCATTATTTTTATCTGTCATAACTACCCCATATCTACAAAACGATAAAACCATTAATTTTAATTAGTTAAAATAATCAGCTATCTGTTGATCTAGCATCCCAGAAAGCACTTTTACATCGGTCCAGCCTAATGCAGTTGCATGACTTGCAATGCGTCTGCTCGGCACATAGATGACTAGTTGTGTTAACCAATTACGATCATCGATTGGCACCACTTCTATTAACCTTTCGAGCAACTCAACACTACTGATAATAGCACCGTTAATCCCCTCCTGTTGCCGTTTATTAACCATCTGCGATCCATTTAAATTAATAGCAACACGCTGATAAGGCTGATAATACTCAACAACAGCTCCACGGGCAGTCAATGTTTGGGCAAGTAGCTCCCGCCCCCCTACACCGCGTAAAATAAGAATTTTTTTACCCGAAAGTTGCGCCAAGCAAGGCAAAGCAAGCAATCCCTCGCTGTCAAACTGCCCGCTCGGGATCTGCACCGTTTGCCGAGTTGCACCGTGCAGCCTGACTTGTGTCCCTTTACCCACAGCTAAATAATCGCTGTTAGGCCAACTTTCTCCCGCAAGGGCCTGATCCGTATAATCCACCGCATTGCGACTAACTGCAATAATATAATCGTAAGATTTTGTTAATACAAAGCGCGCGTTAGCAAACTCTGCTGTTTTTTGTACGCTAAGCAACGGCTGCGCAAGGGCAAATATCCCCTGCGCATTAAGAAAATCAGCTAAGCGCTGCGCATCGGGCGCAAAACGGGTGATTAATAGACGGGGTTTAGCCATCAGCATCTGCTTGGCCGTAAACAGCTGCCAGTATCTCTTTTGCACCACAATCAAGTAACTGCTGCGCTAAAGCCAGACCGAGCTGCTGTGCATCGTCCTTATGGCCCCTTATTTCTTTACGAATAATCTCTTTACCATCAACGCTGCCGACCAATCCACGTAAATAGAGTTGATCATTGTCTAATAGGGCGAAACTGCCAATCGGTACCTGACAACCACCTTCTAAAGCGAGATTTACAGCCCGCTCGGCGGTAACACGCACCCTTGTATTTGCATCTTCTAATGGTTGTAATAGCGCGATGGTCTGCTCGTCATCCAAACGGCATTCAATCCCGACTGCTCCTTGCCCTACGGCAGGAAGGCTTATTTCAGGTGCAATATAACTGGCAATACGGGAGCTCATCTGTAAACGAATTAAGCCTGCAGCAGCCAAAATAATTGCGTCATATTGACCTTCATCTAATTTACGCAAACGGGTATTCACATTGCCGCGCAGATCTTTAATAATAATATCCGGGCGCAGCGCACGCAGCTGACATTGACGGCGCATGCTGGAGGTGCCGACAATTGCGCCCTGCGGTAATTGCTCTATTGACAGGTAATTATTGGCCACAAAGGCATCACGCGGATCTTCCCGCTCACAAATAACTGCCAAACCCAGTCCATCGGGAAAATCAACGGGTAGATCTTTCATGGAATGCACCGCAATATCTGCACGTCCCTCTAATATGGCGACTTCCAATTCTTTAACAAACAGCCCCTTACCACCTACTTTCGCTAAGGGGGTATCGAGAATCTTATCGCCCATCGTTTTCATCGGCAATAACTCAACGGTTAAATTGGGGTGATATTTTAAAAGCTCAGCCTTAACAAAGTTAGCCTGCCACATTGCCAGCGGACTATGGCGTGTTGCAATACGAATTATTTGAGGGGTCATTTGCGGAGTATCCATTGAGAAACTAATTCTTTGATGCTAGCAAAGATACGATCAATTAGCATGTCTAATAGGGATAAAATGGTAATTTCTGATCTAAGATAGATGCTATTAATGGCTCCTTGCCTGTAAACTAATACGCTATTCGCGCCTAAAAGAGAGTTTGTATGAGCCAATCGTCACCGACACTGCCAGAAATTTTAAAACGTACCCTTGTAGCCAGCAGCCGATTTTTTAAAATTGAATCACTGCAACTCAAATTTAGTAACGGTCAACAACGTGAATTTGAACGGATGCGCGGCTATCACCAAGGTGCAGTATTAATTGTGCCCTTTTTTGATAAAGATACACTGTTACTGATTCGTGAATATGCAGCCGGTACCCATTCATACGAGCTGGGTTTTCCTAAAGGACTTATCGATTCGGGTGAAACAGCAGAAATAGCCGCGAATAGAGAACTAAAAGAAGAGGTCGGATTTGGATCACATAACTTACAAAAATTAAAAAAAGTGACTATGTCGCCAAGTTATTTCAGCAGCGAAATGACCCTGTTTATGGCATTTGATCTTTATCCGGAAACATTAGCAGGTGATGAGCCCGAACCGCTTGAGGTTATAAAATGGCCGCTCAATCAGATCGAACAATTATTGGCCAGAGATGATTTTCAGGAAGCGCGGGGCATTGCAGCGCTATTACTCACGCTAAAAGCCCTTAAAGATAAAGACCGACCAACCTAAAGGGAGAAGAGCACCTCCCCTCTTTATTAAAACAGACGATTCAGACCATTTAAAGCGGCCACACGATAGGCTTCAGCCATGGTCGGATAGTTAAAAGTGGTATTAACAAAATATTCAATCGTGTTGGCCTTGCCCTTCTGCTCCATAATGGCTTGCCCGATATGAATAATTTCCGCCGCCCGCTCACCAAAGCAGTGTATTCCTAATATCTCTTTGCTTTCACGATGAAAAAGTATTTTTAAACTGCCGACTTCGCAGCCTAAGATCTGTGAGCGCGCTAAATCTTTAAACTGCGCACGCCCGACTTCATAAGGTATTTTTTGTTCGGTTAACATCTGCTCAGTTTTGCCCACCGAGCTAATTTCCGGAATAGTATAAATTCCCGTTGGAATATCTTTGATCAATTTCTTTTGACCTTCCCGGGTCAAAATAACATGCGCGGCAATTCTTCCCTGGTCATAAGCAGCACTGGCAAGACTCGGATAACCAATCACATCACCTATCGCATATATGTTTTTCACTTGGGTTTGATAGTGCTGATTAATTTCCAACTGCCCACGCTGATCTGCTTTTAAACCGACAGCATTTAAGTTTAATCTGTCTGTATTACCCGTCCGGCCATTGGCAAAAAGCAAACAATCTGCTTTCATTTTTTTGCCTGACTTAAATTCCAGCACCACGCTATTTTCTATCGAGGTCACTTTTTCATAGGCTTCATTATGACGGAGAATAATGCCTGAATTTCTAAAGTGATAAGAAAGTGCATCTGACATCTCTGCATCTAAAAATGATAACAAGCGATCTTGGGTATTAATCAGATCGGTTTTGACCCCTAAGCCTCTAAAAATAGAGGCGTATTCACAGCCAACAACGCCGGCGCCGTAAATAACAATATTTTTGGGCTGATAATCTAAAGAGAGGATGCTATCACTGTCATAAATATTATTGGATTTAAAATCAATATCTGGCGGATGGTAGGGCCGAGAGCCTGTGGCGATAATAATATCTTTAGCGCTGATCTGCTCCAATGAACCCTCTTTATTTTTAATAACAAGGGTATGCTCATCTATAAACGCGGCTTCACCAAAGTGTAAATCGCAGTTATTACGCTCATAAAAACTGCTGCGCATAGCAACCTGTTTACTAATAACCTGCTCGCTGTGCTGTAGCGCATCGGCAAAGGTAAAGGATTCCTTAACCTGATAGTGACGCGCGAAAAGCGTATTATTTTTAAGCTCAATCAGTTGACTGACACTATGACGCAATGACTTTGAAGGAATAGTTCCCCAGTGAGTACAGCCGCCGCCAATGTCACTATATTTTTCAACGACCGCAACACGCAAACCGCCTTTTGCCAGTTTCATTGCCGCCCCTTCCCCACCTGGACCGCTGCCAATTACAATGGCGTCATAGTCATAATTTTCGGGCTTAACACTTTTATTTTCATGATTGGGCATGGTAAACCTCTGAAAGAAATGTAGGATAGATATAAAATCCATTTATAACACAGTATTATTGTAAATAATCTACTAAGCTATGATTAAATATTTACTTAGTGAGCGTGCTTATCGCATTCTTGATTGCTATAAAATAAGCAGAGAAAAATATCTTCCCGCATGTTATTTTTAGCATTAATAAAAGTAAGATAATATCTCTTAAGGAAATAGCCCATGCATCAAAACACCATTTCTGTTAAATGGCTTGTTTATACGTTTTTAATTGGACTGTCGGCCAATGCCTGTTTTTCAATCTTAACCATAACACTTGCCTCTTTTTCTCCTTTCCCTTTTCTAACCCTGTTTTTTGCTGTGAATCATTTTTATCGGATTTATATCAAAGAAGCGCACAATGAAGTGACTATCCGCCCGGCCTGGGCTGCTTTTCTTATCGGTATTTTCTCTTATTCTGCTTTTCTCGCGGCACAGTACCCTGAACTAGGTTCAAACTTTATTTCAATTACCCTTACCTTACTGTTAAGTATCTGGTTAATGTACAAATTGATGTTTGGCGACAAACGTTACTCTGCATAAAATTAACCCACAAAAAAGAGGAGCAATTAAATTGCTCCCTTTTTTTATTGCCGGCTGTTTATAAATTCTTTAAACGCATCTCTAGGGAGGCGAGCAGATCCACTGAGCGCGCTTTAAGTTGCTGCAACGGCTCAGCCGGCGCGTAAGGATTAAATTCACCCAACTCAGGAAAGAGTTTACAAAATAAAACTTGCGGGTAGGTATTTATCGTATCCATAGTGACTGAATTTGGGGTTTTAAAGAAAACAAAAGAACCAATCTCATCAAAACGCTGTAGTTTTTCGATTAAACGCTCAGCGGTTAACGCCTCTAAAAAAAACTCCTCTTTATCGCTTTCGCCGCTCCATTCAGCCACAGTAATAAGCGCTCTAAATGGCAGTTGATCAGAGTCCTTGGCTTTTTCAATATAGATGGAATGCAACGCCATTCGGTCATCTTCTTGATTTAGTTTCAGCCCCATAAACTTAAAGGAGGGATGAGCAATTAACAATGCAGGCAACTGATTCGAAAAATACAGAGATAACTCTTCACTATTGCTCATAAAAAACTCCAGCAAAATATATTTGAGGTTTTACCTGAAATACAACAATATAAAAAAAGACTATTTGTATTAGCTTAACTTATACGGTTTACTTTACAAGTTATTGGATATTATTGAAGGATTAAAAATGGAATATACGACACGCGAACTCGCGAAGAACAAAAACATAGCACTGGTTGCACACGATAATATGAAAGCAGAGCTATTAGCCTGGTCAGGGAGACGCTGCGAAGCTTTAAAATTACACCATCTCTATGCGACAGGCACAACCGGATCGCTAATATCAAAAGAACTCGGTTTACCGATTAAATGTTTCTTCTCAGGTCCAATGGGTGGCGATCAGCAACTTGGCGCAAAAATAGCGGAGGGGGAAATAGATGTTCTTATTTTCTTTTGGGATCCTATGAATGCGGTGCCGCACGATCCGGATGTAAAAGCATTATTACGTTTAGCAACCGTATGGAATATTCCGGTTGCAAACAATATAGCAACCGCTGATTTTATTATGGATTCAATCCATATTAATAATAACTATCATACCCGTGTACCTGATTATCAAGGTTACTTAAGCGAACGCACCCGATAGCGATAAACAACCCTCTAATAAAAAGGCGCTCAATTTGCAAACTCTTACTGATATTTACATTTATCCTATTAAATCGGTTAAGGCGATCAGTCAACCAGCCGCACACGTTGAAGAAAAAGGATTACATTTTGATCGCCGTTATATGTTGATTGATGAGCAGGGGAAATTCATCACAGGTAGAACGCACCCGCAATTAACACAGATAGAGGTGCAGTTTTCGCGAAAATTGTTGCTGGTCAGCGGCCCTAATATGCCAATATTAACCATCAACCCGGATAACTTCACTCAAGAGATACAGACAAGCCAGGTGTGGGAGGACAATGTCAATGCCATACATTGTCATCATGATTACGATCTGTGGTTTTCAGACTATCTACAACAGCCCTGCAGCTTGGTATTTTTTGGTAAGGAAACACAACGGCTTATAAAAAACCGCGACACGCAGGTCTCCTTTGCAGACGGTTACCCGCTACTGCTAGTAAACCAGACCTCGGTTGATTTCCTTAATGCACGTTTACAAAGCCCGGTAACAGCACTGCATTTCCGCCCAAATATTGTTGTTAATGGTGATTTTCCCTTTATTGAGGATAGCTGGGCACGCATTAAGATTGGCGAAGTGGAGTTTGAGGTAAGCAAACCTTGTTCACGTTGTTTGTTTATTAATGTAGATCCGCAAAGCGGCAAGGCAGATAAAGAGGAGCCTTTAAATACCCTGGCAAAATTTCGTTACCACCAGGGTAATATTGATTTTGGGCAGAACCTGATCCCGCTTAATAGCGGCATGATACGCGCTGGCGATGAAATAAAGATATTAACCACCCAGGCCGCCCCCTTTTATAGTGCGAAACAAGATCAGCAGAGCAGTAATAAAAAAGACATTGAGATACATTATCAAGGTGCCGCTGTTACCGTGACGGGCGATAATCAGCAGTTATTATTAGATCAAGCAGAGCAAGCCGGTATTGATATTCCCTACTCATGCCGCGGCGGCCAATGCGGATCCTGCAAGGTAAAACTAATAGAAGGCGAAGTGATGACACTGAACAACCAGGGATTAAGTGAGGCAGAGATAGAGCAAGGTTATATTCTTGCTTGTAGCTGCATTCCTTTATCTGATATAACGATTAATTATTAGGGGATATTATGAGCACAGAGATAGATCAAACAGATATTCCAGCAAACGATACAGACAAGCTTATTGAGGTACTGGGGTTAACCAATAATATCAATGAAGCAGGCTATATTCTGCCTGATGGACGTCTATTACATCTAGATCGCAGCAACTGCTTTAAACGCAAAAACCACTTAGATGTATTAAAGCTGTTACCCGCTTTTCTGGGGCAAGAACACTCTATTATTGATACCGATATGATAGCTTTTATGGCCAAAGAGAAGCTGGTGCGTTTTTGTATCGACGGTAAAATTCATACTGCCGTTAAACCGACATCCGCGCAACTGCGAAAGATATATACAGTATTAGCTTATCGCTCCAATCCATTTGAAATTATTATCTCCAATGCGGCGGGCATGACATTGGCGCAGCATACCGTTTCTGGGCCGAGCATGAGCGCCTTGGTCAATATTTTTAACGCTTATGCCGCTAAAGAACAGGGACATTTCTCGGAAGATGAGTTTTGTATTGAAGAAGATGAAAATTATTTTACGCTAACCTTTCGTCCGGCCATGAGAACCGTTGCCAGAATGAATAAAAAAAGCAAGATGATCAAAATCGAGCCCACGTTTAAAGCAGCAACACAGCTATTTATGAAATTGGTGAAGCAATCTCGCGCTGAACAATAACGCATGAAAGCCTCTGAAACTATTTCAGAGGCTTATACCCATTCTCAACCTCACGCCTAGCGCCTGCTCTCCTCACTGCGTTTTATTTGTGTACCTTCTTGGGTATAACAATCAATAACGTTCAAAGAGCTTTAACAATGCATCACTATTATCAGGTGCAAACTTCTCTTCCTGATCCGGCCCGTAGACACTGTCGGCCAATCTCTGCTTACGTGCCTGCAGGGCTAACACCCGCTCCTCAACCGTTTGCTCACAAATCAATTTATAAACAAAAACAGGTTTATCCTGACCAATACGATGGGCGCGATCTGTTGCCTGTTTTTCAACCGCAGGGTTCCACCAGGGATCATAGTGAATAACAGTATCTGCCGCAGTGAGATTGAGCCCCACACCACCAGCCTTTAAGGAGATCAGGAATACTGGCACCTGACCCGATTGGAACTTATCAATCACTTCTGTTCTATTACGTGTTTGCCCGGTTAACTTAACAAAATCAATGCCTCTGTCCTGCAGAGATTGCTCAATCAAGCCGAGCATCTGTGCAAATTGAGAGAAGATTAAAATACGTCGCCCCTCTTCAATCATTTCAGGAACAATCTCCATCAAAAAGTCCAATTTAGCTGAGCTTTTAATATGTTGAGCATGCTCCAATTTCACCAGGCGCGGATCACAACAAGCCTGACGCAATTTAAGTAGCGCATCTAAAAACTCAATGCGGCTTCTTGCCATCCCTTTTTCTTTAAGTAGATCGCGGACTTTTGCTTCCATGGTGATACGGATGCTTTCATATAAGGTGCGTTGATCATTGGGTAACACAATCTTGTGGACGATTTCTGTTTTTTCGGGTAACTCTTTCGCCACTTCATCTTTAGTGCGGCGTAATAAAAAGGGCTGCGTCTTCTGGATTAACCAACTTTGTACTTGCTGATTACCTTCGCCTTCAATCCCTTTGCGATAAAAACGGTTAAAGGTGCTGTGCGTACCTAAAAATCCAGGCATTAAGAAATCAAACAGAGACCAAAGCTCGCCTAAGTGATTTTCCATCGGCGTACCCGTTAAACATAAACGCTGAGTTGCATTGAGTTGTTTGATGCTTTTGGTCATCTTCGCCAGTGGGTTTTTAATCGTTTGCGCTTCATCAAGAATCAGATCAGAAAAGGTCACCTCTTGAAGCTGGCTAAAATCTCGTGCGATTAACGGGTAGGTAGTAATCACCAGATCATAATCGCGCAGGGAAGCAAAATGTTGATGGCGATCGACACCATGTAACACCAGCACTTTTAGTGTTGGTGTAAATTTTAACGTTTCATTTAACCAGTTTCCGACCAAAGAGGTTGGGCAGATAACCAAAGCAGGATCGGTTAGTTGTTGCTGCTCTTTTTTATAGAGCAGATAGGCCAATGCTTGAATGGTTTTACCCAACCCCATATCATCGGCGAGTACGCCGGAAAAACCATATTCATTTAAGAAAACCAGCCAATTCAAACCAGTTAGTTGATAGTCTCGTAAGGTCGCATTGAGCTGCTCTGGTACTGTAACCTCCTGAATACCGGTAAAGTTAGTCAATTTTTCAGCTAATGCTTTTACATGTCCCCCACCTACCCAGCTGTTAATTTCAGGTAACTGTGCCAGCAATGACGCCTGGCTTTGTGGCAGATGTATGCTGTTGTGATTTACTTCACCCAACTCCTGCAAAATAGATAATACAGGTTGAATAGATTCACGTTTGATACGTAACGGTTTACCGTTAGGTTGTGCTAATAAGATATCAAAATCATGCTGTTGCCAATCTTCATTATTACGCAACCACTCAAGCAGTAGCGGTAATAACTCAATACGTTTGCCTTCAATTTCAATCGACACGCCTAAATCAAACCAGTGCCCCTGCTCTTCTATCGCAATATCAATGCTATCAATTTTTTCACTGGACAATTCCAGCTCAGGAGATATTTCAAACAACCAACCAAACACCTCTAGGCGCGCTTTATGTGCGGTTAATAATGATAACCACTGAAACGGTTGAGAACCACCGAGTTCAGGCGGTAAAATTCCCAATAAGTGGGCCTTTTTCGGCTGCTTAGGATCATACATCTGCGGATCCAATAAGCATAAATTTTCAAACTGTTTAAGCGCTAATAATTCATGCTCAATATCACGCTTAATGGTGATTATCTCATTGCCCAGCATAAACTGTGTACGTGTCGGTTCATCGATGATACTTGGATTTAAACTCAATTCACCGTAACGGAAAAATAACCGCGCGACAAACATGCGCTGCTCTTTGATGGTTCCTTCATTAAGCGAAAATACAACCTGTAACTTATCGTCAATTTCGCGACTGGGATAAGCTGTCGGGTTTGGCAAAACAGTTTGTGGGAAACGCAGAGATACTTCTTGAGTAAAGTGCTCACACTGTTTCTCCGCCAGGGGAGGGCTTTGTAATAAAGATAAAATCCAGTTGCGATCAAATTCACTTTTAATCTCACCAACCTCCCCCTTGTCAGTATCAATATAATAGGGGGTTGGTGTCGGTATTAGCAGCCAATTTTCACTCTCTTGCAGTGTCAGTTGCAGCTGTTTCAAATCTTCTTCTTGATCGAGCCATTGTAATGCCAGTTCTTTGCTTTCTCCACTTAACAGAGGCAATGACAAATTTTTCCAAAAACAGCGGCCTGTTGCTAATATTTTTTGCAATGCCAACAGATCATGTTCGTTATGGATAGTGGTTTTAGCTAATTTAGCAACACGTCCCTCTTTTGCTAAAAGCAGCTGTAAAATACTGACATCTTCTGGTTTTACCCATTTATAGCTTTCCATCCAGGTTTCATTTTCAACAACAGAGATAAGATCTTTGGCAGCGAACACACTGACATTTTCACTTTTTAGGAAACGCACTGATCCGTATTCCACTTGTAAATACTGCAATGAAGGATTGTAAGCACTTTTATTGAAAGAGAGACGGAAATAACCTTGATAGGCGCTTGTGCTCTGCACAGGGAGTTGTTTTTTGATCTGCCCTTTTAATAGCTCAAACCATGTCTGGTAACTGTTTTCGATATTGTAATTTGGCGTATTCGCCTGATAAGCGAGCAGCAACGCCACTGCATGTTTACAGTTCCAACCGACAGGACAAGTGCAACTGCTGTGAATTATAAATCCGCCTTTATTGGATTTTTTAATCGACGCACTGGTTTGATAAGGCGTATCTGAGGTACCTTTTACACTGCCACTAAGTTTATTACTCTGCTCATCATATTCACAAGATAGCACGCGACTTTCTTTAAAATAACGCGTACCGCGTTCAATAATATTACGACCGAAACTAGTGGAAATATCTTGCTGAGTAATCTTAGGCATCTATACAGACCAACTTAAAAATGGATCACTAATGATAGAGAGGTCAACTCGATAATGAAAGGATAATTATGAATATCTAACAAAAAAGCAAAATATTGTGGTTATAATAGCCTGTAAAATTAAATTACTTAAAATTACACTAAAAAATAGCGTAAATAAATACAAAGAAGACTACCTACCGTTAGTCTTTCAATTAGCCGAATAACTGCTGTTAGGGTCAATGTATTTGTAAATCAGAAAGAGAATTTCTACTGCCGGAGTAGCCAAAAAAATAACGATCCGGCCATACATCTCATCACTTTTAGCAAAAAAAAGATGATCATAGCAAAGCAGTTAGATAAGCCCCGCCCATAGGCCATTAAAAAAATAGGCAGATATATTGAGTACAGCTCGTTTTCTACATTTTCATTATGAGATATGTAATCGACTTTAGACTGATTAGTATGAGACCTTAAAATATGATTTGGAGTTTTTAATGGTAAAAAAAGCAAATAAAAAGATTCTTACCAGAAACTGGGTCGTTTTAATTTCCATCTATATAATTGGTCTCTTTATCATTTTATTCTCTATGTTCATGTCCGATTTGCAACATACCACTCTTTCTGCTTCACGATTTGAATCCTATGTAAAAAAACATAAAATGGCAGATATAAAAAATGAAGTGGAAAATAGAATTGACGAGATCAATTACGATCTGAATAATCTCCTTCTTATACAGAAGAGAACGATTAAAAATAAAATCAACTCAATAGAAAAGCTTCTTCTCTATTCTGATATACCCGCAATAGAAGATAAAGAGCTACGATTAAAAAAGACAGTTCAGAAGTATGAGCAGCTGATCTCTATAGATGAAGATTCGCTCTATTTTATCTTAAGTATCGATGGCGTAATGTTAAGGTCGGGGACTGATAATCGGCTCAATGGAAATAGTATCATTGATTTTAAAGATAGGGATGGCGTCTATTTTATCAGGGAGATGTTAAAATCGATGAACTCCCCCCAAGGTATCAATATAACCTATCGCTGGCCTAAAACAAAAGATGGGCAACCTAAGAAAAAGACCTCTTTTTGTAAATATATCCCTGAACTGAATATTATAATTGGCACTGGTTTTTATGAAGAGGATATTTTAAAAGAATTACAAAATTCCATCTACTCAAGGTTACAATATTATTATAAAGATAGTGAAAGTTATGTTTTTGTTAATCAGTTTGATGGGACCTCTTTAGTCCATGCTAATAAAAACTTAATTGGAAAAAATGTTAATGGAATAATGGATCAAAATGGCGAATCGATAGCCCGTAATTTTTTAAAGATTATAACCTCAGAAGGTAAAGGTTTTTTAACCTACCCCTATTATGAAAAAAATTCAGATAAAGTGAGTCAAAAAATATCTTATGTAGAATCTCTTGGGAATGACTGGGGTGCTTATATTGGAATGGGGTTTCATACTAACGACATATCAAATGAAATTAATCTGTATCAACTGTTTTTCAGGAATGAACATTTTAATGAATTAAAAGTTTCATTATTACTCTTTACTATTCTCTCTTTACTGATGTTTATCTTTACAAAGCGAGGGATTAATCTTCAGAGTAAATATATAAGACAGGAGGAGTTAATTTATGAAGAGCTATTTAAGTTATCCCCTGAATGTATTCTAATAATTTCAGACAAAGGAGAGGTTTTATATCAAAATAAACACTCACAAAAAATACTGGGTAACGATGTAAATAAAAAAGCAGGTCCCTTTGGATATTTAAATTACGATAGGACAAATGAAGGTTTTTTAATCATTACCAACAGTAAAAATAGAAGATATTATCTGGAATATAGAAATGAAGAAATTATCTATAAGAATATAGATTGTCAGCTCTATTTTATGAGAGATATAACAAAAGATTATTTAAAAGCAAACGAATTAAAACAGATGGCTCTGTTTGATGAATTAACTAATTTGCCTAACAGAAGACAACTGCTGAACGATTTTGAAGATATTTTCACTGCTGATTCCAATGTGGATTCAGTCGTATTTGGGATTATTGATCTTGACCATTTTAAGTTAGTAAACGATACATATGGGCATGATATTGGGGATGATGTTTTAAAAATACTTGCGTCATCATTTACTGCAAGGTTAAGAGAGGGTGATTATATTTACAGGTATGGTGGAGAGGAGTTTATAATTATACTTAAAAACATTGATATTAAACTAGCCGCTGATATTGTGAAAAATATAAATGATACCTTTAAAGCTGCATGTGAACGCCGGTTTGGATTCTCTGTAACATTCAGCGGCGGTATTTTATCAGTTAATAAAGAAGATTTTTATAATAAAAGTTTTGAGCTTCTTTTTAAAACTACAGATAATCTTTTATATGCTGCTAAAGAGGCAGGCCGCAATAGAATAGAGTTTTGAATAGGTTAAACTCTTAGAAAAGTGTTTATTTTCTGCGATTCTCTTTTATCGCTATACAGCTTTGCGGGCAAATAAAAAAGGAGCCATAAGCTCCATTATTATTTTCAGCTCAGTTTAAGCTTTATGAAATGTTCGGGCCTAACCAGCGCTCTGCCGTTAGTAAATCCCAGCCTTTACGCTGCGCATAATCTTCTAGCTGATCCTGCTGAATTTGTGCAACGGCAAAATAACGACTGTCAGGATGCGAGAAAATCCATCCCGAAACCGCAGCTCCCGGGAACATCGCATAACTGCTGGTTAACTCCATTCCTATCTGCTGCTCGACATTCATCAAATCCCAAATCACTTGCTTTTCGGTATGCTCAGGACATGCTGCATAACCGGGAGCCGGGCGAATACCCTGGTATTTTTCACGAATCAGATCATCCTTTTCTAAGGTTTCATCTGCGGCAAATCCCCAATACTCTTTGCGGGTTTTCTGGTGCAGATATTCAGCAAAGGCCTCAGCTAAACGGTCACAAATGGCTTGCACCAGAATCGCATTGTAATCATCATTATTGGCTTTATAACGCTCCGCCACTTCCCGTTCGCCAATACCGCCAGTGACAGCAAATGCGCCAATATAATCGGCAATACCCGATGATTTAGGCGCAATATAATCTGCTAAACAGTGATTTACAAAGGGTGATTTTTTCTCACTTTGCTGGCGCAGATGATGACTCACTTGTAATATTTCACTGCGCGACTGATCTGTGTAAATTTCAATATCATCACCCACACTGTTTGCAGGAAAAATGCCGACAATACCGTTGGCAGATATTTCGCCTTGTGCTTCAACTGTATCTAACATTGTCAGTGCATCGGCAAATAAACGCTTAGCTTCTTCACCAACAACCTCATCCTCAAGAATTCTCGGATACTTGCCTGCCAGTCCCCAGGTCAAAAAGAAGGGGGTCCAGTCTATATATTCACGCAAGGTGTTAATAGACATCTGTTTAATAACCTGCACACCCAGTTGATTTGGTACGGTTGGTTGATAATTCGCCCAATCAATTTTAGCTGCGTTAGCACGCGCTCGCTGCAGTGAAACAGGTGCGCTACGAGGACGTCTATTGGCATATTGCTCACGTACCCGCACATAATCTTCATCCAGTTTTTTAACAAATTCTGGTTTATTGACAGGGTTTAATAATTTCTGACAAACCCCGACTGCACGAGATGCATTCGAGACATAGACCACTGGCTGATCGTAATTCTGCTCTATTTTTACTGCGGTATGGGCTTTAGAGGTCGTTGCACCACCAATCAGTAACGGCAGTTGCATACCTTGGCGTTGCATCTCCTTGGCAACATACACCATTTCATCTAAGGATGGGGTAATTAGGCCGGATAAACCAATCAAATCTGCCTTTTCTGCAATAGCTGTTTTAATAATTTTTTCAGTTGGCACCATTACACCGAGATCGATAATTTCGTAATTATTACACTGCAGAATAACACCGACAATATTTTTACCAATATCGTGCACATCACCTTTCACCGTGGCCATCACGATTTTACCGTTGGTCGCACCGACCGCTTTAGTTTCTTCAATATAAGGGTTGAGATAAGCCACAGCCTGTTTCATAACACGTGCCGACTTAACCACTTGTGGTAAAAACATTTTTCCGTCACCAAAGAGGTCGCCAACAATATTCATACCATCCATTAACGGCCCTTCAATCACGTCAATGGGCATTTTCGCATTGGCGCGCGCTTGTTCCGTATCTTCCACAATAAACTCGGTAATACCTTTCACTAAAGAATGGGCAATACGTTCGTTAACGGGCAGGTTACGCCATTCTAAGGCCTTGCCGTCATCCACTTTTTCACTGCCGGAATCTCTGTATTTTTCTGCCAGATCCAGTAAATTATCCGTTGCATCCGGGCTGGTATTTAAAATAATAGCTTCAACAGACTCTTTTAACTCTTTTGGGATATCATCATAAATGGCCAATTGCGCCGCGTTGACAATGCCCATATCCATACCATTTTGGATACAGTGATAGAGAAACACGGCATGAATAGCTTCACGAACGGGGTTATTGCCCCGAAAAGAGAAAGAAACATTAGAGACGCCACCTGAGATCATCACATGGGGTAGCTGCGTTTTAATATCTTTAACCGCTTCGATAAAATCAACCGCATAATTGTTATGATCGGAAATACCCGTGGCCACAGCAAAAATATTGGGATCAAAAATAATATCTTCCGGCGGGAACCCCACCTGATTGACTAAAATATCGTAGGAACGTTTACAAATATCAAATTTACGGGCGCGTGTATCGGCTTGCCCATCTTCATCAAAAGCCATTACAATCACAGCAAAACCATAACGGCGGATTAACTTAGCCTGAGCAATAAAATTATCAACCCCCTCTTTCATACTGATCGAGTTAACAATCCCTTTACCCTGGACGCACTTCATCCCCTCTTCTAAAATCTCCCATTTCGAAGAGTCGATCATAATTGGCACACGAGAAATATCAGGCTCAGAGGCACATAAATTAAGAAACCGTTTCATTGCATACAATGAATCAAGCATCGCTTCATCCATATTGATATCGATAATATTGGCGCCTGCTGTCACTTGATGCAGTGCGACATCTAACGCTTCATCATAAAGCTCGTCCATGATTAAGCGCTTAAAACGAGCAGAGCCGGTTACATTGGTACGCTCGCCAACATTTTGAAAGAGCGAATCTTTGCGGATGGTTAATGCTTCTAATCCGCTTAATCGGCAGGCAATTTCAAGCTCAGGCAGGGCGCGCGGTTTTACGCCGGCAACAGCATCAGCCATCGCTTTAATATGAGCGGGCGTCGTGCCGCAACAGCCACCGACTAAATTTAAAAAACCACTTTCTGCCCACTCTTTAATATGGGCAGCCATTTCATCGGCTTCTAAATCGTATTCGCCAAAGGCATTGGGTAAACCCGCATTCGGGTGTGCTGAAACATAAGTTTCTGAAATCTTCGATATCTCCTGCACATATTGGCGCAGTTCCTCGGGCCCAAGAGCACAGTTCAAACCAAATGAGATAGGCTCAATATGGCGTAATGAGTTGTAAAAGGCTTCGGTTGTTTGCCCGGAAAGGGTACGCCCGGAAGCATCGGTTATGGTACCGGAGATCATTACTGGTAATTTATAACCGAGCTCATCAAAAACACCACTCACCGCGAAAGCTGCTGCTTTTGCATTGAGCGTATCAAAAATAGTCTCAATTAAAATCAGGTCACATCCACCTTCAATTAACGCACGGGTTGATTCGCTGTACGCCTCAACTAACTCATCAAAACTTACATTACGAAATGCAGGATCGTTTACATCCGGGGAGATTGAACAGGTACGGTTTGTTGGACCTAAAACGCCGGCCACAAAACGCGGCCGATCGGGTGTTTCTGCGCTTTTTTGGTCGGCAACCTGACGCGCTAAACGAGCGGCTTCGCGATTTATTTCTGCAGATAACGACTGCATTTGATAATCAGCCATGGCAATAGTTGTTGCATTGAAGGTATTCGTTTCCAGAATATCCGCCCCCGCATCAAGGTATTCACGATGAATATCGGCAATCACCTGAGGCTGAGTTAACACCAGTAAATCATTATTGCCTTTAACGTCACACGACCAATCGGCAAAACGTTCGCCGCGATAATCCTCTTCTTCAAACTTATAAGACTGGATCATGGTTCCCATGGCTCCATCAATAAGAAGGATATGTTTTTCTAATTGTGCTTTGATAAGTGCGCTACGATCGTCAACTGACATAGAGTTCCCTGCTGTTTCTGCTAAGACGTGTTTGCATTTATATTAACATGAAAGCATTCTATATTTACGCCAGAAAAGCCGCCTCTGATTGAAATATTTTGCTATAAATTATGAAGAAATTGATAGTTGCTATAAAAGAACAAAAATAATCGCAGGGATAAATTGGCGGGCAAATAACCGAATAAAAGCGAGGTATAAAAAAAGCGAACTAGAAACAGCTCGCTTTGAATTAAAAAGAACATTGTAATGTCATCATAATAAATAGTATTTATAGTTTTTTGCTCGTTGATCTTTTACCATCCTTCAGTACTGTACTCCATTAATCTGAATAAACATAAACAACTACAAAAAACAGGTTTACCCTCGAAACAGATCTAAAATACAAAGATCAAACATTCACTCAAT
>NZ_JBLIEK010000015.1:0-49864 GCF_047632995.1 Psychromonas sp. | reverse complement strand
CTCATAGGTCAGTTGTTTATATGTTTTCATTGTTGCATCTCTTGCCGGAGAAAAAGCGATTAGCATATATTCAGCTGACCGCTTTTTCTACCTATTCAAGTTATGCACTTATTATTTGAATCCAAGTCATTCTATATATCAAGCTTAAAGCAATAACCATGATTTAAATCAGGTTATTGCTAATAACCCTTTATTATTTGTGGTTATGTGCTTGTTTTATAAGCAAAACCTTTCTTTTTTGAGGATTTCACTGCGCCAGATGATAATCCCTACTATTTGTTTGATTTAGATCAGGTTGGTTTTGAAGTACTCCTTTAATCTTCATGTCATTAAAATTCACCACATGATTGAGGGAAAAAATGAGTAAACAAAAACTAGTCATAATTGGTAACGGCATGGTCGGGCATCGTTTTATTGAAGATTTTGTAGAAAAAGCAGATCTTGAAAAATTTGAAATAACCGTCTTCTGTGAAGAGCCCCGGGTTGCTTATGATCGTGTTCATTTATCTTCATATTTTTCCCATCATACGGCCGATGAACTTTCTTTAGTAAAAGAAGGCTTCTACGAAAAACATAATATTCAAATACTCATTGGTGAACGCGCACTAACGGTTAATCGTAATGAAAAAGTAATACATTCACAAACCGGACGTGTTATTTATTACGATAAATTAGTGATGGCAACGGGGTCATATCCCTGGGTGCCTACGATCAAAGGTAATCAAAGCAAAGATTGTTTTGTTTATCGGACCATTGAAGATCTAAATGCCATCGAAGCCACTGCACGACACAGTAAAAATGGTGTGGTTGTGGGGGGCGGTTTATTGGGTTTGGAGGCTGCCGGTGCACTTAAAGCGCTGGGTGTAGAGACTCATGTTCTGGAGTTTGCGCCGGTATTAATGGCAGAGCAACTTGATCAGCAGGGCGGGCTAATGCTGCGTCGTAAAATCGAAAGCATTGGCGTAAAGGTACATACGGGCAAAAATACCAAGGAGATCATTCCATCGGGTAAAACCGCGCGTAATACCATGGTATTTGCCGACGGCAGTGAATTGGAAGCTGATTTTATTGTTTTCTCAACGGGTGTTCGTCCACAGGATAAATTAGCTAAACAATGTGGTTTGGCAACGGCCCGTCGTGGTGGTATCACTATTAATGATCAATGTATTACTTCTGATCCTGATATTTTCGCAATTGGTGAATGTGCTTCCTGGAATGATAAATTCTTTGGTCTGGTCGCACCCGGTTACAATATGGCTAAAATAGCCGTTGATACCCTATTAGGCCGCGAAAATGCATTTAGCGGTGCTGATATGAGCGCCAAATTAAAATTGTTAGGTGTTGAGGTTGGTAGTATCGGTGATGCTAATGGCCGTACACCGGACAGTCAAAGTTATGTTTATGTTGATGAAAAAGAGTCTGTCTATAAACGTATTATTGTCTCTAAAGATGGGAAAAAATTATTAGGTGCTGTTTTAGTGGGCGACACTGAAAGCTACAGTGACCTGCTGCAGTATTCATTAAATGCAATTGAGTTACCAAAACACCCCGATTCGTTAATTCTTCCTGCACATGCCGGCGCTAAATCAACTGGTTTAGGCGTCGATGCACTGCCCGAAACGGCGCAGATCTGTTCCTGTTTTGATGTTAAGAAAAGCGATATTGCCGATGCCGTTGCGGCCGGTCATACCACCATCAGTGCGATCAAAAAAGAAACCGGAGCCGGTACCGGTTGTGGCGGTTGTGTCCCCTTAGTAACTCAAGTTTTAAATGCGGAAATGAAAAAACAGGGCATGGAAGTTAAAAACCATCTCTGTGAGCATTTTGAATATTCCCGTCAAGAGCTGTTCCACCTGATCCGCGTTGAAGGTATCAGAAGCTTTAAAGCATTATTAAGCAAATACGGTAAAGGTTACGGCTGTGAAGTGTGTAAACCAACCGTAGGTTCAATTCTGGCTTCCTGCTGGGCAGATTACATTTTATCAAAAGACAATAACGGCCTGCAGGATACCAACGATATCTTTCTTGGTAATATGCAGAAAGATGGTACCTACTCGGTTATTCCGCGTATGGCCGGTGGTGAAGTTACACCGCAGGGATTGGCCGTGGTTGCTAGCGTTGCTCAGCAATATACTTTATATACCAAAATTACCGGCGCGCAGCGTATCGGGTTATTTGGCGCGCATAAAGCGGATTTACCGGATATCTGGAAACAACTGATTGATGCGGGTTTTGAGACCGGACACGCTTATGCCAAATCATTGCGTATGGTAAAAACCTGTGTCGGCAGTATCTGGTGCCGTTTTGGTGTGCAGGACAGTACCGCTTTCGCGGTTGACCTGGAAAATCGTTACAAAGGTTTGCGTACTCCGCATAAAATTAAATTTGGTGTTTCCGGCTGTACCCGTGAATGTGCTGAAGCTCAGGGTAAAGACGTCGGTATCATTGCCACCGATGCAGGTTGGAATCTTTATGTTTGCGGTAATGGCGGCATGAAACCACAACACGCTGAGCTGCTTGCCAGTGATTTAGATAAACAAACCTTAATCAAATACGTAGATCGTTTTATGATGTTCTATATACGCACTGCAGATAAATTAACCAGAACGTCTGTTTGGCTGCAAAGTTTAGCGGGCGGGATTGAGTACCTGCAGGACGTTATTATTAATAACAAGTTAGGCATCAACGAACAGCTTGAAACAGAGATGGCTACGGCCATTGAAAGTTACAAGTGTGAGTGGGCAGAAACGCTTTCCGATCAACAGCAGTTACAGCGTTTTGCGCATTTTATTAACAGTGATGCGCTCGACGAAAATGTCATATTTACCCCTGAACGCGGCCAGAAACGACCTGCATTTAATGACGAAAAAGCCCCTGTATATGCAATTAATTTGGAGGAAGTGTAATGAGCAAATGGATTAAAGTATGCGCATTAAAAAATATTTATCCGGCAACGGGTGTCTGTGCATTAGTCGCCGGCAAGCAAGTGGCTGTTTTTCGTCCCAGTGAAGAGGAACAAGTCTTCGCTATTAATAATATGGACCCCTTTGCGCGCTCTAACGTTTTATCGCGCGGTTTGATTGGCCAGCATCAGGAACAGTTTTGGGTTGCATCCCCGCTCAAAAAACAACGTTTTAATTTACTTGATGGCTCCTGCTTAGACAACGATGAAGTCAGCGTTGAAGCTTATAAAGCCCGTGTTACTAAAGGCTTTGTAGAAGTACAGCTGTAGCAAGGTTTTGTCTGCAATTTTTCCTTTATTTTAATAACGCAAAAATTAAGCGGTCGAGATTTAATAGCTAAAAAGTTTTTTGCTGATCTTTTTTACTACTGGGATAAAAGATCAGCAGGGAGCCTTTCTCTATTTAATTTTAACTTTAAGGATAGATAGATGTCATATGTAAAACCAGCGGAATTCGTACAAACCATGATCGATGTGGGCGAAGCTAAAGTGAAAACCAGCACGCGTGATTTATTACTTCGCAGCACGATGGCGGGGATCATTCTTTCGTTGGCGGTGGTCGTCGCGATCACCGCGATCGTTCAAACCGGTGTCGGTGTGGTCGGGGCTTTGGTCTTCCCCGTTGGTTTTTGTCTATTGATATTAATGGGCTACGACTTGGTGACGGGTGTATTCGGCCTTGCACCTCTTGCTCTATTTGCTAAGCGTCCAGGTATTACTTGGAGTCGCGTCCTACGTTGTTGGGGTCTTGTTGGTCTGGGTAACCTGATTGGTTCGTTGATTGTTGCTTTCTTGATCGCAATTTCTTTGACCAAAAACTTTAGTATTGATCCAAATGCTGTGGCGCAAAAATTTATCGCAGCATCGACGGCTCGTTCGGCTGGTTTTGAAAATCTAGGCTTCGATGGTTGGATTACCTGTTTTGTACGCGCTATCTTCTGTAACCTCATGGTCTGTTTAGGCATTGTCGGCGCCATGACAGCACGCAGTGTTGCGGGAAAAATAGCGGCAATGTGGTTACCAATCTTTATCTTCTTCGCGCTTGTCTTTGAACATACAGTGGTTAACATGTTCTTGTTCCCATTGGGTATGATGTTAGGTGCCGATTTTGGTATTGCGACTTGGTTGAACTTCAACCTTATCCCAACTATCTTAGGTAACATTGTGGGAGGGCTTGTCTTAACTTGTCTCCCACTTTATTTGACTCACGCTAAGACAGCGCCGGCACTTAACTCAGAGCAAGCTGAGAAAGTAAACGCTGAACCAGCACTTAGTAGAATATAATCTGTTTTTCTGTTTTAAGTAAAACTTTCGAAGCCCCTTGCTTATGTTTAGGGGCTTTATCCTGCAAAAAATCTTCCTCTTTATAGCCAGCATGATATCTATCTTATTAGGGGATCTAAATTGAGTATTTGGGGAGAGGCTTCAGGCCTACAGAGAAAAATGCAGGCCGTGAGTTAATGGTCAGATATTGATAGTCTTTTTTGTACTAAAGAGCTGCTCCACTCATATCAATAAATATCCAGCCCATGTAAGCGAGGTAAGAGGCTAATGCGAGAAAGCGATATGGAAAGTGGAAAGCGAGGACAGCCAGACCTTTTTGACGGATTTAAATTTTATACCTACTATATAACCAGTGTTTTTATTTACATGCTTGGAGGTAAGTATGACGCAATCACGCTCTTCGTTAATTTCCCTTGTAGATACTCCCTATTATCACTGTATTTCTCGTTGTGTTCGCAGGGCCTTCCTGTGCGGTGAAGATCAATATAGCGGGAAAAATTTTGCTCATCGTCGTCAATGGATGGTTGAGCGCATCCGTCAACTCAGTGATATTTTTGCGATTAACATTTGTGCTTATTCGATTATGTCCAACCACTATCATCTTGTTTTACATGCCAATGAAGTCGAAATAGAAGGTTGTTCAGATGAAGAGATTTGTAAGCGCTGGTATCAACTTTATTCGGGATCACCGATTGTATCGTGTTGGCTAAAGGGGGAGTTAACCAGCGATGCTGAGATTACTATGGCACTGGAGGTGATTGCTAGATGGCGACATCGTTTAGTGGATATTTCTTGGTTTATGCGTTCATTAAATGAATTTATCGCCCGCAAAGCCAATAAAGAAGATAATTGTAAAGGAAGATTCTGGGAAGGGCGGTTTAAATCACAGGCCTTGCTCGACGATCAGGCGCTGCTAACCTGTATGGCTTATGTTGATTTAAACCCAGTTAGAGCAGAAATGGCCGAACGTGTTGAAAAATCAGAATTTACTTCTATTTTTGAACGTCTTCATGGCAAGTGTTGTGATGATGAGCGCAGTCATGATCATATCAACTGTAAACCACTGTTTGGCTTTGTCGCAGGCGCCTGTAACGCACAACCTCAAGGGATCCCTTACGCTTTAATCGACTATTTAGAGTTAGTTGATTGGACTGGTCGTGCTATTCGTTCAGATAAGCGCGGTGTGATTTCAAATAAGATACCTAGGTTGTTGAGTACACTCGGTTTAGATAGCGATACATGGTTGGAATTGGCTTGTCATTTTGGTAAAGATTACCACGGTGCTGTCGGCTCACTTGATGAGCTTGCATTATTTGCTGAACATACCGGCAAACGCTGGATATCTGGCCAAAGCAAATTACAGCGAATGTTGCATTAAAAGCCTCGATATTAACAATCTACTTATCAAATTAGCACTCAGCTAAGGGATGCTGATGTTTTAATTTTTGTAAAACGCCCATTATTAAACTCGATCACAACAAATTCACTTTTTATAACTTTGCGACACAAATATCGGATGATTTTTGCTGGTTACTTGAGCCTTGTATTAACCTTGCAAAGATTTGGCTGTCCTGTCTTACTCGGTAGGTATATCTTAGTCGCCATATTTTCTAAAAAAACATATAAACGTCAATAAAATACACTCTATTTATTGATAGAATAGGTTAATTGTTCTTATCGTTAAGGTTTTTAGTTTGTTAATTATTCCCCGGTTCATACAAGATAAAATTGAAGAAAATATTGAGTGTAATGCTTTTGTAACTTCCAGCATTAACAATCTGCGAGCATGGATCGAGAAGAATAATACCCAGTTTTTCAAAGAATATAGCGAACACGGCTTTTCCCACATAAACGATGTTTTAAAATCTTCTGAACACTTAATTACTGAAAAAAGTAAAGAATTACTTTCATCTTATGATTTATCTGTCTTGGTAATTTCAGTCGTATTACATGACAGTGCAATGCATCTAACTGAAGATGGGTTTCTAACATTAATTAACGGTGATTACCCACCTATAGAATCGAAATATATAAAAGAAGAGCCAACTTGGGATATTTTATGGAATGACTTTATCTCTGAAGCTAAAAGGTTTGATGCTAAAAAATTACAGGAAATTTTCGGAAATGAAAAGCCAGTAACACAAATTTCAATAGAGAAAGATAGCTTAACTGGCAGGGATAATTTCCTGATAGGTGAGTTTTTAAGACGGCATCATGCAAGACTAGCTCATGAAATTGCCATAAATGGTGTTCCTGGTGGTTCAGGGGGCAAAAAATTAGAGTTAGGTAGTGAACCGATCAATGGATTTCGAGATTTATGTGGCTTTATCGCAAGAAGCCATAATATGAACCTAAGGGATGCTGTTGATAAATTAGAACCTAAAAAGAAACAGAAACACTTTCACACTCATGTTCCCTATATAATGGTTTTACTTCGCATTGCTGATTATATTCAAATTGAAGCGAACAGAGCCCCCAAGCAACTTCTGAGTGTGAATGATTTGAGTAGCCCTATATCAAAGAGAGAGTGGGCTAAACATCACTCCATTGTAGAGATAATCCCCGATGATTCAGATCCAGAAGCGTTATATATAGATGCAGAGCCAACTAATGCTTTAATTTTTGAAGCATTATCTAGCTTGTTTATTGATATTCAAAATGAATTAGACAAATCTTGGGCTGTTCTTGGTGAGGTATATGGTTTATCAAAGAATCTCTACAATTTAGGTATAACGGTTCGCCGCATAAGAACATCGTTAGATGATATACAAAGCTACATTAATGAGAAGAGCCCCTCTTATATACCGAAAGTACTTAAATTTAAAATGTCAGATAGTGAGATGATGGAACTTCTTATTGCGCCTTTATACGGTGATAACCCAGAGATAGGCATAAGAGAATTAATGCAAAATTCAGTAGATGCTTGTCTTGAGCTAAAAGACCTAGTAAATAAAGAGTTGGTATATTCTGCTCATGATATAAATGAAGGTGTTCGTATCACTCTGACCGATTATAAAGATAAAGGTGGCGAATTAGTAATTGAAGATCATGGTATTGGTATGACACTAGATATCATTGAAAACTATTTTTTAAATATTGGAGCTTCATTTAGAAATAGTGATGTCTGGAAAAAAGCTCATGAGACAGGGGGGCACTCCGACGTATATAGGACAGGACGTTTTGGAATAGGCTTACTTGCTGCTTATTTATTAGGAAATGAGATACATATAAAAACGAGGCATGTTACACAAGAAAAAGCATTGGGGCTTTCATTTTCATGTAAAAAAGGAAGTCGTGAAATAGTTGTTGAAAATGTAGAAATGCATATTGGAACCACTATAACAATACAGCTAACTGAGGACGTGACAAGGAAACTATCTAAAAAAAGAAAACTATGGGATTGGTTTTCTTTAGCTGAGCCTAAAGTTGTTCGGGAGATAATTTGTGAGGGGGAAACAACGAACATTCAACAGTCTCGAACAGTTCCATGCGCTAATAACAAGCACCTAACAGGATGGTATAAAACTAAGTCCCCTGAATTTGACGACGTATATTGGACCTATGAGTCGATTGAGTCTCGTGATCAATATTTACAAAAAGATCCCAAATTGATTTGCAATGGAATTATAGTAACGGATTCGTTAAGTACAGACTCATTTGATATATCACCCGTTATGGGAGTCATTGATGTGAGACTTCCAACCCTGGCTATTTACGATCAAGATGGAAAACTTCCAATTAATTTGGAAAGAACTGAGCTGGTAACGTCTTCGCTTCCATTTACAAAAGAACTTTCAATCGATTTGTCAAATCATCTAGTAAACGAGATTCTAAAAAACATGAAGCCGATAAAAGAGGGGCTATCAAAAGAATCAGTACAAGCAGTGCACTTGAAACAGGTTAAAAGCGTATCGAGTCGCAGGTATTACTATGCTGTAAAAAATTGTAGTAAATTACTCATTTCTGAAGGTAAATTTATACCAATGGATTTCGACCTTATTAAAGAAACTGGCATTAACACTTTATATGTCGATGCGCAGAACTTAGGACAGAATCAAGGCTCTTGGACTTCTGAAGAGTTTAAACGAATATGTACAAATTACTTAGGAATTAGGAATATAACCAGCTCTAAGAGAAGCAAATCCGATTGGATTAGAGATTATATGGAACCTGATGAATATCGCAGCTTACTAAGTGATTTGCCGATTATTGGTAGCTTACTTCTTATTAGAAAATCTGACATGGCTGATATTTTCTCCACTGGATACGTACCTAGATTTTTTCATAAAGAACTATCCGAAGTGTGGTCAAATGAAAAATGGAAGTTGTTATCTTACGGTCAAGTTAAGAAGCTAGATGCTAATATGGATAAAATAGCTAATGAGCTAACGGACTCAAACTCATTGGGATTTATCCTGCATTATTTAGATTGGAAAGAAGCCAACTCCACAGCGGACCCTTCTATTTTTTACAAGTCATGGATGGATATCAATAAATCACCATATTTAATAACCAATTAACGCCACCTCATCTCCTAAGCCACAAATCCTAGATCGCTGGGTCGATAGCACCACATTGACCTAGCAAATTCCCATCAGTTACTACCACGCCTAACTTCTCAGATTTAACATTCAACTGATTTCCTTGACGGTGTCGCCGCGCCTGTCCTCCGCCGGTCTTACACTGCGAATTTAAGCTGATTTTTAGCAATTTCCACCCAATTTCCCGACGACGTCGACGGTAGATTATTTAAATTTAAAAATATGGAACTGGCCAAAGACCCTAATAGTATTTTTTATTAAGGAATGCTGTCCTCTTTTTATTTTCTGAGGTGGTATTGATGCGGATTCCATTCACTCGACTTCATTACCTAATCACTATCAGGCTGCCCCTCTACCCCCCCTAACGGTAGAGTTTATGATATGAGTATGAATATCAGTCCGTGATTTAGAGGCTGAATCTGACAGTGTGAGTTGATTTAAATATGGCTGTACTAATTCAATTCATTTTATTTGCTGAGAGTATGTAACTGCTTGCTGAGGGATTCTGTAACAGCTGAGTTTGAGTTGGGAATGTAATTACCGAGGGAAATTTATATATCGCTAGAGTGGTGCTGAATTGAGCATGTATAGATACGTATTAGTGATGATTAACGATATGTAATTGTAGGTGGAAAATGTGCTCGGTGGGATCTTGCTTGGATTTAATGCTGATGATTAGGATTGAAAAATAATAGCAGGGTAATTTTTTCTTAGTGAATAAATGGAAAAGTAGGGGGAGTAACTACCGGATATGGACAGGCATAAAAAAAGCCGTAACAGAAATTAATCTATTACGGCTTCTAGTAGGTGGTGGCCCCTCCCTGACTTGAACAGGGGACCTGACGATTATGAGTCGTATGCTCTAACCAACTGAGCTAAGGGGCCAAATTTTTATATGCAGAGCTTGTGCTCCGCTATTCCAAGCCAAGGCTAAGGAACCCAATTTTGTGTATCCGCCGAGCTTGCTCTAACCAGCTATTCAGGCTAAAGCTAAGGGGCCAAATATATAAATGCCTAGTGAAGCTAAGTGGCAAATTTGAGCTGCGATTATATAAGCTTCGCTTTTTCCTGTCTAGTATATGCTGTGCGTTTGCTTGTTAATTATACATTGTTTAGTGATTCAATTGATTATATTGGTTATTTATCACTATTCTAAAAAAAATCCTGCGCTTGCAGGATTTTTTTTAGTCAATTAAAACAACTTATTCGTCGAGAAAGCTGCGTAACTGTTCACTACGACTTGGATGACGAAGTTTACGTAATGCTTTAGCTTCAATTTGACGGATACGCTCACGTGTCACATCAAACTGTTTGCCGACTTCTTCGAGTGTATGATCGGTATTCATATCAATACCGAAACGCATGCGCAATACTTTCGCTTCACGAGCAGTTAAACCTTCTAATACTTCATTAGTTGCATTTTTAAGGCTTTCACTTGTCGCGCAATCAACGGGAAGTGCAATTGTTGTATCTTCAATAAAATCACCTAGATGCGAGTCTTCATCATCACCAATGGGTGTTTCCATTGAAATTGGCTCTTTTGCAATTTTAAGCACTTTGCGGATTTTATCTTCCGGCATCATCATGCGTTCAGCGAGTTCTTCAGGCTGAGGCTCACGACCCATCTCTTGTAACATCTGACGTGAGATACGGTTAAGTTTATTAATCGTTTCAATCATATGTACAGGAATACGGATTGTTCGCGCCTGATCCGCAATTGAGCGAGTGATCGCCTGACGAATCCACCAAGTTGCATAAGTTGAAAATTTGTAACCACGGCGGTATTCAAATTTATCAACCGCTTTCATTAGGCCGATATTACCTTCTTGGATTAAATCTAAGAACTGTAAACCACGGTTTGTGTATTTTTTAGCAATCGAGATAACCAGACGTAGGTTGGCTTCTACCATCTCTTTTTTGGCACGGCGAGCTTTTGCTTCGCCTATGCTCATATTACGTGCAATCTCTTTTAAATTGCTGATGGTTAGTGCGCTTTGTTCTTCAGCTGCAACCATTTTTCTGATGCAGCGTGTTAAATCTTCTTCAAACTCACTAATGCGTTTGGCGTAATCAGTGCCATTTGTAAGAATTGCGTCTAACCATGTTCTATTTGTTTCATTGCCTTTGAAAAGAGCAATAAACTCTTTTTTAGGCATTTTATTTTGTTCTACACAAATTTTTAATACTAATCTTTCTTGCACACGAACCGCGTTCATTGAGGCGCGGATTGCTTTGACAAGGCGATCAAAGAGTTTCGGGATTAGTTTAAATTGTTTAAAAAATTCAGCCTGTTCAGCAATTGCTGTACGGGTCTCTGCATGCGCTCTGCCATTCGCGGCAATTGAATCTTCAACAATTTTATTGAGTCGGCGAAGTTCGGTGAATTTTTCAGCCGCTTCTTCAGGACAAGGGCCTTTAGGACCTTCTTCTTCTTCCTCAGTATCGTCAGTTTTGTCTGCATCTTTTAACTGTTTATCTGTTAATTCTGAGCCAATATGTGTTGCGCTGACCGCTTGTGTTATTTCATCATTTGGATCGACAAAACCGCTGATTAAATCAGTTAATTTAATCTCTTCTGCTTCATAGCAGTCCCATTTGTCAAGCAAACCTGTAATTGTCCCAGGGTATTCAGAAACTGCATTTTGTACTTCGTTGATCCCTTCTTCGATACGTTTGGCGATAACAATCTCACCTTCACGTGTTAGCAGCTCAACTGTTCCCATCTCACGCATATACATACGCACAGGATCAGTTGTTCGACCAATCTCAGATTCAACTGTTGCTAATACTTGAGCGGCAGCTTCGACAGCATCTTCATCGGGCGAATCGCTGTCCTCTGCACCGAGCATCATGTCGTCATCATCAGGTGCACTTTCTACGACTCGAATACCCATGTCATTAATCATTTGAACAATTTCTTCAATTTGTTCAGACTCAACAATATCTTGTGGCAGATGGTCATTAACCTCTGCGTAGGTTAAAAAACCTTTTTCTTTACCTTTGATAATAAGCTCTTTGAGCTGTGACTGAGGTGTTTGAGCCATAGATACCGTCCAAAATAAATTGCGAATTAGGGATGTGGATTTCATTGAAAAAATACAAGCGATAGATTGTACGCTTATTTTGTAACTTTTTCCAGTTTCATTAATGTTGTTTTTGTTCTCGCAGAAGTGAAAAAAGTTGATGCATCTCTTCACTGCTTAAAATCGTTCCTGCTCGTTCTTTTTGTTTTAAAAATTCAACTTTATTGTTGATATATAGATTGAGGAAGTTTTCCAATGTATCTAAAAAAAAGTCTTCATACTTTTCTTTTTTGATGTCATTTTCCCATACAGCTAATTTATTTAGTTGCTTATATTCGGGCTTGTCTCGCCAATGTTCAAGTAACTGCCCTGTAGTTATATGGGGTGTTAAGCGACATATTTCAAGTAATGAGTTTAATAAAGTGATACCCGGCAAATTGAGCTCTTTAAACTCAGGGAACTCAGGCAATCCATAGGCCATACTCGGATGCTGTAGTAAAAGTGAAATAGCCAAGCGCATTGGGGTTACTTTCTGTTTTTTATTTTTATTTTCTGTTTTTTGTGCGTCAGGTAGTAGTTTTTTTAGGCCATCTTCATCCACTCCTAATAAAACAACTAAGCGTTCTTTCATCATCTGTCTAAAGACGCTTTCTGGTAATTTGCTAATTAACGGGATTGCCAGTTGTGCCAGTTTTGTTTTACTGTCGCGGTTTCCCATATCCACCTGTGCTATCAGGTGTTGGAAAAGAAAATCAGATAACGGCAGTGCTTGTTCTATTAATAATTCAAAGGCTTGTTTGCCTTCTTTCTGTACTAAGCTGTCTGGATCTTCGCCATCAGCAAGAAACATAAAGCGTAATGTACGGCCGTCTTGTATATAGGGAAGGGCATTTTCTAATGCTCGCCAAGCCGCATCTCTGCCTGCTTTGTCACCATCAAAACAGCAAACCACTTCACTGCTATGACGGAAAAGAATGTGGATATGATCGGCGGTAGTACTGGTGCCAAGTGATGCAACAGCATAATTTATACCGAATTGCGCAAGTGCAACCACATCCATATAGCCTTCAACTACTAAGATACGTTGAATTTCTTTGTAGGCTTGTTTGACTTGATATAAGCCGTAAAGCTCTTTGCCTTTATGAAAAAGGGGGGTTTCAGGCGAATTTAAGTATTTGGGCTCTTCATTGCTTAGTACTCTGCCTCCAAAACCTATTACCCGTCCGCGGCGATCGTGAATGGGAAACATAATGCGATTGCGGAAGCGATCGTAGCTACCACTTTTTTCTTTGGCGATTAGCATGCCCGCTTCGATTAGCTGCTTTTCTAATTCAGTAGAAATGGCAAAGCGTTTGCGCAGTTCGTCCCAGCCATCAGGCGCGTAACCTATCTTAAACTGTTTAACCGTCTCTCCGGATAAACCGCGGCCTTTAAGATAATTGATCACTTGCGGACTGTTTTTATGCTGACGTAATTGCTGCTGATAGAAAATGGTGATCTCAGTCATCAACTGATAAAGATCTTTTCGGTCAATGTAAGTGCTTTGCGTCGAACTCCCTGTAGCAGTTTCTTCGCGTGGCACTTCTATGGATAATTGCTCGGCAAGTGTTTCAATGGCGTCGACGAATTCAACTCCATCATATTCCATAATAAATGTGAGTACATTGCCACTCGCGCCGCAGTTGAAGCAATGATAAAACTGTTTGTCACTACTCACTGAAAAGGAGGAATTATTATTACCGTTATGGAAAGGGCAGCAAGCGCGATAATCTTTGCCTTTCTTTTTTAATTTTACACGGCTATCAATAAAATCGACAATATCGGTGCGCGCGATAAGATCGTCAATAAAATTTCGTGGAATGCGTCCAGCCATGTATTAAACCATTTATTAAATTCGTTATTAATCGGATTGTGTAATTGTCGATAAGCAAACAAAAAAGCCCCAAGCTTACAATGAAGCTTGGGGCTTTTTTATTTAACGAGCGATTGGTTTAAGCCAAAGCAGCTTTTACAAGCTTGCTGACTTCACCCATATCCGCTCGTCCTTGAATATCTTTTGTGAGTAATCCCATCACTTTCCCCATATCTTGCATACCCTTTGCACCTGAAGATGCAACAGCCTGCTCGATTAAAGTTTTCACTTCATCAGAGGTCAGTGGTTGTGGAAGAAACTCCTGCAATATAGCAAGCTCTATCTTTTCTATATCAGCAAGATCAATTCGATTCGCTTTTTCAAATTGAGTAATTGAATCTTTACGCTGTTTGACTGATTTAATAATAACAGCCATAACGTCATCATCATTTAGTTCAACTCTATCGTCAATCTCAATTTGTTTAACAGCAGCAAGCAACATACGGATAGTGCCCAAGCGGACCTTATCCTTTGCTCTCATTGCAATTATTTGCTCTTCTTTTAATCTTGCTTTTAATAACATAGAAAAACCCTTATCTAATAATTAGTAAAGGCGAACGCGACGTGCGTTTTCACGAGAAAGTTTTTTCAAGTGACGTTTAACTGCAGCTGCTTTAGCGCGTTTACGTACTGTAGTAGGTTTCTCAAAGTATTCACGTTTACGTGTTTCAGCTAAGATACCTGCTTTTTCGCAAGAGCGTTTAAAACGACGTAGTGCTACGTCAAATGGTTCGTTTTCACGAAGTTTAATTACTGGCATGTGCCTATTACCTTTATGGTTACGGTCGTATACTGACCAGTTCATTTAAAATGGTGCGAGATTTTAATCCTATTTGGGGCTGAAAGTAAAGGATTAGTGTGTTAAATATAGTTAAAAAAGAGGAAAGATCTGTAAGATCTTATTTTTATATAAGCCGCGTTGCGTCTATTGACAATAAGCTGATGAAAAAAAACACTGTTAATAATCTATTTACGTTAAACTAGCGCGTTATTTTCAATACAATTATCTTCTCATCCGTTTTAGTTTTTTGCAAACGGGCATTTATTATTTTCGTAAAGGAGCATTTGTCATATGCGTATTTTAGGTATCGAGACCTCATGTGATGAAACAGGGATTGCGATTTATGATGATCAATTAGGTCTTTTGTCACATCAGTTGTATAGCCAAGTGGCATTGCATGCGGATTATGGCGGCGTAGTGCCTGAGCTTGCATCGCGAGATCATGTACGTAAAACCATCCCGTTAATTAAAGAAGCGCTTGCTGCAGCAAACTGCACTAAAGATGATATCGATGGTATTGCTTTTACCGCCGGGCCTGGTTTAGTGGGAGCGCTATTAGTCGGCGCGTGTATTGGTCGCAGTTTAGCATTTGCATGGAATAAACCTGCCATCGCAGTTCACCATATGGAAGGGCATTTACTCGCGCCTATGCTGGAGGAAAAACGGCCTGAATTTCCATTTTTGGCTTTATTAGTTTCTGGTGGTCATACCTTGATGGTGCGGGTAGATGATATTGGTGAATATCAGCTATTAGGTGAAAGTATTGATGATGCGGCTGGTGAGGCGTTTGATAAAACCGCCAAATTACTTGGCCTTGATTATCCCGGTGGTCCTCGTTTAGCCAAGCTTGCTGAAAAGGGGGTTGCGGGACGGTTTGTTTTTCCAAGGCCAATGACCAATAAACCCGGCTTGAATTTTAGCTTTAGCGGATTGAAAACCTTTGCTGCGAATACGATTCATGCACAGGGAAATGATCCGCAAACACAAGCTGATATCGCCTTGGCGTTTCAAGATGCGGTTATCGATACCCTTGCCATTAAATGTAAACGTGCGCTAAAAGAAACCGGATTAAAGCGTTTAGTGGTCGCAGGGGGAGTGAGTGCGAATCAGTCGCTCCGTGAACAGCTGGCGATCTTAATGCGCTCTTTAGGCGGTCAGGTATTTTATCCGCGCAATGAATTTTGTACGGATAATGGTGCAATGATAGCATATGCCGGAATGCAGCGTTTAAAAGCGGGGCACTTTGAAGCGTTAGCGATTCAAGCAAAACCGCGCTGGCCCTTGGAACAATTGGCTAGTGTAAAATCGTCTCTTTAATATTTTAGTGATGTAAATTGCCCTTGTTTCAGTATAATCACACCCATATTTGACCTTTACTTTTTATTTATATAAGAATTTATAAGATGACCCAGAGAGACACAAAAAACAATTTAAACCAGCAAGATGTGAATAAACCTATTTATCAAGCTGACTACCAAGATGATGAGATCGATTTGCGTGAACTTATCAAGGTTATCTGGGATTACAAATGGCTAACGGTTGCACTTTGCACTTTGGCCATTATCGGATCTGTTTTTTATGCGTTAAATGCGCAAGAGTGGTGGGTCGCTAAAGGCAAGGTGATTGCGCCTCAGGTAAATGATGTGGCTGCACTTTACGCTCAAAGTAACAAAGTAAGTGCGATATTGAATGCCAATGATTTATTTAATAATGATAATGATAATAATAATAATACGAAACAAGTATCTAAAGAACTGGTTGAGCTTTTTGAGCCGGAGACATTATTTAAAAATTTTATTAATGCATTTAATTCATCAATCAATAAAAAGAACTTTTTAGAAAAAAACAGTGCTTTTTTAGCCTACTTACAGGCGCAGCAGATATCAGTTCCAAGCAAGGAAAGACGAGCATCGGACCAAGAAAGTCGTCAGAATTATTTGATGGTATTAAATCATTGGATGAAAGAGATAAATGCTACATTTGACAGTAAAACATCTGAAGTGGCGTTATCTTTTCGCAGTGCAACGAAAGCATCTTCTGCTGAATTATTAAATGAATATATTCTTTTTATTGGCGAAAATGTCAAACAAAATCAAGTTGAAAAGTTTTTATTATTTGTTGATTCAGCAAAAAATGAGTTGCAAGTTTCATTGTCGATGACCGAGCAAAGAGCCGCGCGAGAGTTAGCTATTTTATTACAAAAAACCGAATATGCTTATCAGATTGCTTCCCATTCAGGTTTAGTTGAATACAAAACCAACCTCAATAAAGAGGATGAATTATTTCAAATTAATCTCGGTGAAAAGGCCTTAAAAGCTAAAATTAATGTTTTAAAATCGATTCAGGATTTAAGCGTTTTAGCGCCCTCTCTGGCAACTATGGCAATCACACTTGATGCATTAAATAAATTAGAGTTTGCCGATGATCGCTCTTTTATTCCTTATCGGTATTTAGAGGTTGTTGAAGAGCCCTTAAACCGCGCGGCACCTAAACGTGCGTTAATTGTTATTTTAGCGACACTGCTGGCAGGTATGCTGTCTATCTTTATTGCCTTAGTGCACTACTTTATGACTAAAAAACAGGAAAATTAATCGTTCGCTTTTCATTTAAAAAGGCGCAATTAAATTGCGCCTTTTTACTTACTATTCCTGTCGCGTTAGCTTAGCCAGCACGCAGCAATTTAGCTGCCTCTACCATGTTTTTTAGTGCCGGTTTTACTTCATGCCACTGTCTGGTTTTTAGACCGCAATCCGGATTGACCCATAACTGCTCTGCTGGAATGCGCAGCGCTGCTTTTTTCATTAACTGCACCATCTGCTCGATAGTTGGTGTGTTAGGAGAATGGATATCATAAACACCGGGCCCAATTGCATTGGGATAGTTAAACTCTTCAAATATATCCAGTAATTCCATATCAGATCGGGATGTTTCAATGGTTAACACATCCGCATCCATCTCTGCTATTGCAGCAATAATATCGTTAAATTCGGAATAGCACATATGCGTGTGGATCTGGGTTTTATCTTCAACGCCGTTGGCCGTGATACGAAATGCTTGGATTGCCCAAGCGAGGTATTCAGACCATTTAGAACGATGCAGAGGTAACTTTTCACGCAGAGCAGCCTCATCAATTTGAATAATATTAATGCCCGCTTTTTCCAGATCTAATACTTCATCTCGAATTGCCAGTGCAATTTGATTGCAGGTTATCTGCAGCGCTTGATCATCACGTACAAATGACCAGTTTAGAATAGTCACAGGGCCGGTTAACATCCCTTTTACCTGTTTTTTTGTCAATGATTGCGCGTATTCTGCCCATTCGACAGTCATCGCTTGTGGGCGTGAAACATCGCCAAACAAGATAGGGGGTTTAACGCAACGGGAGCCGTAGGACTGTACCCAGCCGAACTGCGTAAAAGCAAAACCATCAAGTAGCTCACCGAAGTATTCCACCATGTCATTGCGCTCGGCTTCGCCATGGACTAACACATCAAGCCCAATAGCATGTTGCTCGTTAATACAAAGTTCAATCGATTGTTGCATGCTGTTTTTGTATTGAGCGGCGCTGATTTCACCCAAACGTTTGGCTTTGCGCGTTGCGCGAATATCATTGGTTTGCGGGAATGAGCCGATGGTCGTGGTCGGGTAGTTTGGCAAATTTAAATAAGAGTGCTGAATAGCGGCGCGCTGCGTAAAATCGTTATTACGTTCACCCAGCGTGCTGCTGATACCCGCTACTCGTAATTGCACTTTTGGCTTATTAACGCGCGTGCTGTTACTGCGCTTTTGCAGTGCTAACCTGTTTTCCTCAAGAGCACTGCTAACAGAGTCAGCTCCTTGGTTTAAAGCGCAGCCTAAGACCTTTAATTCCTGAAGTTTCTGAGTGGCAAAGGCTAACCATGATTTAATTTCACTGTCGAACTTCTGCTCGCTATTAAGATCTACCGGCACATGCAATAACGATGAGCTGGGTGCAATCCATAAACGCTCTTTTAATTGGTTATGGATAGGTGTTAGCCAGGCTAGGGTGGTATTAAGATCGGTTTTCCAGATATTGCAGCCGTTGATGATGCCCAGTGATAACACTTTATCTTTGCCCAGATAGCTAATGGCGGGTTTAACTTCATGGCGCGCGTTCACAGCGTCAAGATGCAATCCGGCAACAGGCAGTTCACAGGCCAGTTTTAGATTGTCTTTAAGCTCACCAAAATAAGTGGTTAATAATAGTTTAAGCTTTGATTGTGCTAACTTTTGATATGCATGCTGCAGCGCACTCTGCCACTTTTTATCTATTTCCATTACTAATATGGGCTCATCAATTTGTAGCCATTCAATCCCTTTCTCTTCGAGTAAAATGAAAAGCTGTGCGTAAATTTCTAGTAAAGCGGGAAGCAGATCTAATTTATTGCTCTGGTCTTTTTCTTTACCCAACCACAAATAAGTAACGGGGCCGATAATAACGGGTTTTACATTTTTATTTAGCAGCTGTAGCTCTGCAATCTGGCCAAGTAAATTATCCGCATTTAAGGTAAAGGTCGTTTGCGCATCAAATTCAGGCACTATGTAATGGTAATTTGTATTAAACCATTTGGTCATCTCCCCCGCCTGTGTTTCACCCTCATTGCTATCAATTGCCGAGCAGCAGCTTTTGCTCTGCGATCGTCCGCGTGCCACGCGGAAGTAGTTATCCAAGGAATTATCATCTTCACTTTGTTTGGCCCTCGCTGGAATATTGCCCACTAAAAAGCTGCTGTCGAGTACTTGATCGTAGAGTGAAAAATCACCTACAGTATGCAGATCCAGGGATAATTCCTGCTGTTCAAGCCAGTTGTTTTGGCGCAGCTCGGCAGCGGTTGCGTAGAGTTGCGCTTCTGTGATTTCACCTGACCAAAATTTTTCTTGAGCAAATTTCAGTTGGCGCTTATTGCCGATACGTGGAAATCCTAAGTGATGCAGTTGTGCCATTTTTTATCTCTTATCGTTATGGTTGAAGTAGAAAGTGATTATGGGTACTATCAATCATGAAAAATAATGATGTTTTATCTGCAATCGATGAGGTTTATTCATAATGATCGAGCCGTCACATCTTAAAATCATGCTTGCCCTGCATGAAAAGGGGACATTAACTCAGGCCGCTGATGCACTTTGTTTAACGCAATCTGCGCTGTCTCACCAAATCCGCTATTTAGAGAAAAAATTGAATGTGAAGTTATGGCAACGCTATGGCCGCCGATTGCGTTTAACCGCCGCGGGGGAGCTGTTACTGCAAACAGCAAAAAAAGTGCTGCCTACTTTATTGCAAACCGAACAGGCTTTAAAAGCAATGGGAGACGGAGTAGAGGGGCTGCTGCGGATAGGTGTCGAGTGCTTCCCATGCAATGAGTGGCTGACACAAGTGGTCGCGCACTCTCTGCAGCGGCAGCCGAATGTCGACATTGATATCATCAGACAATTTCATTTTTCCGGTATTGAAGGGCTGCTTAACCATCATGTGGATTTACTGATAACACCCGATAAGATCGACCATAAGTTATTGCAGCACTACCCACTATTTGATTATGAGCAGGTTTTGCTTGTTTCAGATAAGCATCCATTGGCCAAACAAAGAGATGTTTCAGCCGAACAATTACAAAGTGAGGTGCTCTTTACTTTTCCCATTGAAAAGCAACGTTTGGATATTTATCAGCAATTTTTATGGCCTGCAAAGGTGCAGCCCAAAGGGCACAAACAGATAGAGTCATTAGCGATTATGTTACAGATGGTTGAATATCAGCGAGGTGTTTGTGTACTGCCGGAGTGGCTGGCAGACAGTTCCAGTGAACAGTACGGTGTAAAAAAATTACGTTTAGGTAACAAAGGCATCCATAAAACATTATATGCAATGATTAAAAAGCAGGATCAGAGCATAACGTATATCAATAATTTTATTGAGTTCGGTAAAAAAAATGCGTTAGCTCCGCGATTCACTGAGTAGTGCCTTATTCTCTTTAGAAAAACAGCAAGATATTTAAGCGATAACGGTTTGTAAATAGAGATATTGCTACAGAAAAGCAGATAAATTAACAAGAAAATTTTTGTTTTAATAAATTCAGGCATCGCTTGCATAATAAATAATTTATCTTGTTTTTTTACTCATTTCTAAAAAAAGTGACAGAAAATGATGCAAATCACCCCCCCGGCCATTGGAAAAAGGTAGATTATCCCCAATTGTGATCGATGTAACAAAAACTTTCGTCTATAATGCTCTCTTAAATAGCAGTTGAGCGGGAAATGCTTAACTAAGAGATAGTGTGGTAGCTTCGCTTGAATGAATGTTCAGGCAGTGGATTCAGAATTCTGTAATTTTAAAATCAAATGAGAGGGCATATCATGTCAGTAAAAAAAATGGTTGATTTAGATCTAGCCGGCAAACGTGTATTTATCCGTCAAGATCTTAATGTTCCAATTAAAGATGGAAAAGTAACATCTGATGCACGTATCCGTGCTTCTATCCCAACAATTAAATTGGCGTTAGAAAAAGGCGCTAAAGTGATGATTACCTCTCACCTGGGTCGTCCAGTTGAAGGTGGCACTGCAGAAGAAAATGCAGCATTTACATTACAACCTGTTGTGGATTACTTAAACGAAGCATTAGATGTACCTGTTCGTTTAGCAACTGATTACTTAAATGGCCTGGATCTTAATGAAGGCGAAGTAGTAGTGCTTGAAAACGTGCGTTTTAACAAAGGCGAGAAAAAAGATGAAGAAGTCTTAAGCAAACAGCTTGCGGCGCTTTGTGACGTTTATGTTATGGATGCATTCGGTACGGCTCACCGTGCACAGGCATCTACTCACGGTATCGCTAAGTTTGCTGACGTTGCTTGTGCAGGTCCATTACTTGCAGCTGAACTTGAAGCGCTAGGTAAAGCGATGGATAACCCCGCTCGTCCATTAGTGGCAATCGTGGGTGGCTCTAAAGTATCGACTAAACTGACAGTACTTGAGTCTTTATCTAAAATTGCTGACCAACTGGTTGTTGGTGGTGGTATTGCTAATACCTTTATTGCGGCACAAGGCCATAATGTTGGTAAATCATTGTATGAAGCAGATCTGGTTGAAACAGCTAAAAGATTAATGGTTGAGTGTGCAATTCCAGTTGCAACAGATGTTGCATGTGCAAAAGCATTTGATGAAAATGCAGAAGCAGTAATCAAAAATGTTGCAGATGTACAAGATGATGACATGATCTTCGATTTAGGCCCAGATTCAACTAAAGTGCTTGCTGATATAATTAAGGGTGCCAAAACAATTCTTTGGAATGGCCCTGTTGGCGTATTTGAATTCAAAAACTTTGAAGCGGGTACTGCCGGTATCTCTAAAGCGATTGCTGAATCAGCAGGTTTCTCTGTTGCAGGCGGTGGTGATACATTGGCTGCTATCGATAAATTCGGTATCGCAGCAGATGTTTCTTACATCTCTACTGGTGGTGGCGCGTTCCTTGAGTTCGTTGAAGGTAAAGTATTACCGGCTGTGGCGATGTTAGAGTCACGTGCAAGCAACTAAGAAAGCAAATAAAGCGAGATAAACTCTCGCTTTACTTGGGACTTTTATTCGTGTGTTTTTTATCACCTTATTGTGGTATATTATGCCCGAAATTTAGCAGTATTTAATTTAACTAAATAGGATTATCCTCATGACTAAGATTTTAGACGTTGTAAAACCTGGTGTTATCACTGGTGATGACTTACAAAAAGTATTTGCAGTTGCAAAAGAAAACAAATTTGCACTTCCTGCGGTAAACGTTATTGGCAGCGATTCAATCAATGCAGTACTTGAAGCAGCAGCTAAAGTTAAAGCTCCAGTTGTTATTCAGTTCTCTAACGGCGGCGCAGTATTTAACGCAGGTAAAGGTCTTAAACTTGAAGGTCAAGAAGCAGCTGTTCTTGGCGCGGTTTCTGGTGCTAAACACGTTCACGCAATGGCAGCAGCTTACGGTGTTCCAGTTATTCTTCATACTGACCACGCAGCTAAAAAATTGCTTCCTTGGATCGACGGACTACTAACTGCAAGTGAAGCTCACTTTGCAGAAACTGGTAAACCTCTTTTCTCTTCACACATGCTTGATCTTTCTGAAGAGCCTCTAGAAGAAAATATCGCAACTTGTGCTAAATACCTAGAGCGTATGGCTAAAATGGGTATGACGCTTGAGATTGAACTAGGTTGTACTGGTGGTGAAGAAGACGGTGTTGATAACTCTGATATGGATGATTCATTACTTTATACTCAACCATCTGAAGTTGATTACGCATACACTGAACTTTCTAAAATTAGCCCACGTTTCACTATCGCGGCTTCTTTTGGTAACGTACACGGTGTTTACAAACCAGGTAACGTTAAACTAACGCCAACTATTTTACGTGATTCACAAGCATTTGTTTCTGAGAAGCACGCTCTTCCAGTTAACAGCTTAAACTTCGTATTCCACGGTGGTTCTGGTTCATCTGAAGCTGAAATTCAAGAGTCTATCGGTTACGGTGTTATCAAAATGAACATCGATACAGATACGCAGTGGGCATGTTGGGATGGTGTTCGTGGTTATGATGCTAAAAACCATGATTTCTTACAAGGCCAAATCGGTAACCCAACGGGTGCAGATGCGCCTAACAAGAAATACTACGATCCACGTGCATGGTTACGTGCTGGTCAAGAGTCTATGGTTGCACGTCTTGAGAAAGCATTCTCAGATCTTAACGCAATCGACGTATTATAATTTAATTGCCCTGCATACCTGCAGGGGACTTTAAATTCAGAGAGCCGGCTTAATAGCCGGTTTTTTTTTGCCCAAAGAAAACTAATTAACTAAACTACGTCATAGGTTAACCCATTCTATTGAGAGGAACTGTTATGCGTTATTGGCAATATTTATTGATTACAGTTATTTCTGTTTTTTGCACTTCCAGTTTAGCGGATTCAATACCGGATGCTCCCTCTATTTCGGTAACCGGAAGCGCTGAACTTGAGGTGACACCCGATCAGGTTATTATCAAATTTCATGCATCAGCGATAGAGCCCAGTGGCACACTTGCTAAAAGCAGGGTTGATCAGCAGGTATCCACATTATTGGCAAACCTAAAAAAAGCCGGATTTAACAGTGAAAAACTAGAAAGTGCAGATCTTTATATTCGAGCAGAATATGATTACCAAAAAGATAAACGCACACTGCTAGGGATCCGTGCAACACGTGATTTAACTTATCTATTAACCGATATTAATAAAGTCAGTCATTTCTTAGATGCGCTATTAAGTGCGAATATTGATTCGATTGAGCCGTTGCAATATGGACTGCAATCGCCAGATGCATGGCAGCTTAAAGTTCGTCTGATGGCAGTGGACGATTCAATGGAAAAGGGATCTGTTTTGGCACAGGCTTACAAGTCTGAGTTAGGGAAAATATATTCTGTGAATTACCAAGATTCTTATTCTCGTCCTGTAATGATGAGGACAATGCAAAGTGAAATGGCGGCCACAACTTACCAGATAAAAAAAATCAAGTTAAGCGACCGTGTACAGGCTGTTTTTTTATTGAAACCTTAGGGGATCGGAGAGGCTTATCTGTAAATCGCCTTTAGCCTCTTTATTAAAAAACATTAAGTTACTTTGTAGTGGCTGAAATAGGGTGAGAAGGTGGTTTATAAAAGGTTGCATTATTTGCCTGTCAAAGCTGCTTTCTAAACTCAAATAGGTACTTAACCTTTCAGGGGTGATATGAATGGTTAAGTAATTATGCCCATCAATGGCATTTAATGAGTAACCTTTGGGATGGAAGGTAAATTGGTCTATCAGTAGCTTAGGAAAAAATTCAGCGACAGCAAGTGTCACTTCTATCTGCTCAGTTGAAGCCTCACCGGTTTGCAGAATTTTTGCAAAAAGGCCCGACAAACCATGCAACATCAAAATATGTTTGCTGTGCAGATCTGCTGCTGCGCTCTCCCCGAAGAAAAACAGATCCCCCTGATATTTCCCTTGCCAGTGCTGCGTAATCCCCTGTAAATGTGAATTTAAAAGCACGCTGTCTTGTGCAAAGTTACTTTTTTGCAATTCGGGTTGAGCTGGCTGGTGACGATGAAATAACAGGGATTGAATTTTTTCTTTGGCAATATTTTTTTGAAAAAAATGCGCGGCATTAACAAGGTGGGTATTTCCACAGGTGAGCAGCAGCAGTTTATTCTTCCAAATAAATAAACTTGATTCTGATAACAGATAAGCACGGATATGTTCATTTTCTATTTTAGATAGGATAAAAGCGCCTGCTTGTTCAACCATTGTTTTCCAAAACTGCTCAGGAAATTGCAACATCTCATTTTGTTTGAGAGTGATCTCTAAACGTTTTTCAGTGCCTTCATAAAACATTTAATTTAATACCTGCTTTTTTATGTCATTTCAAAATTTAATAGCGGTAGTTTAGCGCAATGCATAAAAGAATTGCAGATATAAAAAAACCGCAATGAAGCGGCTTTTTAGATAATAAGTAGTTTGGTTTAGCGCGTACCAAATACAACGATGGTTTTGCCGTGAGCAGAGATTAAACCTTGCTCCTCAAGCATTTTCAGGATTCGTCCAACAGTTTCGCGTGAGCAGCCAACAATTTGGCCGATCTCTTGACGAGTGATTTTGATTTGCATTCCATCTGGGTGCGTCATCGCATCAGGTTGTTTTGCAAGATCAAGCAGTGTATTTGCGATACGGCCTGTAACATCTAAGAATGCTAAGTTACCTACTTTTTGGCTAGTAATTTGTAAACGGTTAGCCATTTGGCGTGATAAGCGCATTAAAATTTCAGGGTTAACTGTGATAAGTTGAGTAAACTTCTTATAAGAAATTTCAGCAACTTCACAAGAAGATTTTGCTTTTACAGAAGCACTGCGAATTGGATTTTCTTCTTTATCAAATAACCCCAATTCCCCCAGAAAGTCACCTTGGTTTAAGTAGGATAAGATCATCTCTTTACCATCTTCATCTTTGATCAAAACAGCAACAGATCCTTTGACGATAAAGTAAAGCGTATCGGCTTTCTCACCTGCGTGGATAAGCATGCTTTTAGCCGGGTATTTATGTGTATGGCAGTGTGATAGAAACCACTCTAACGTAGGATCGGCTTGAGGTTTGGTGATGATCATAAAGTTCCCTTAATCGGTATTGAATAGCTAATTTGCTATCTCTTGTTATTCTTTTGTATAGCAAGAGTTTAATAATAGTTATAAGCCTAATTGTATCTCTTTTTACGTGTCGTCGATAACATTTATCCTTTTATGTTCTTCAATAAATTAGATCTTTGTCAGAAAACAAAAACATTTTATAAATAAAATGATTGTTTTAGTCTATGTTGATGCAGTTGATTAAATGTAATGGTCGATTATTGTCCATCCATTAATTGCATTTGTTGATTAAGTTGATTTTGATGAATGAGCGTGACACTTTCAGAAAGCTCTGAATATAAGATAACAACGCTTCCTTTTTTTAATTGTTGTAGTACCTTTTCTCTTTTTTCGGGCAAAGAAACTTCCTGTTCTCCGTAGTCCGTTCCCTCTCGTAATATAAAATATTCGATCAAGTTATTTAACGTATCTAAATCTAGATCCTGATAGGGTATAAGCATGTCTCTCCTACAACGTGAGTGCTAATTAATGTTAAAGTAGATTCTTATATTTGGGCATATGGTGAAGTATGAGCGTATTAGACGATTTATTAAAGAGTAATGAGCAGTGGGCTGCAAAAATAAATAAAGAAGATCCTACTTTTTTTTCACAACTAGCGGAACAACAGTCACCTGATTACTTATGGATTGGTTGTTCAGATAGCCGTGTCCCTGCAATTCAACTGTTAGGGATGATGCCGGGTGATATCTTTGTCCATCGTAATATTGCCAATTTAGTTGTGCACACAGATTTAAGTTGTATGTCTGTTATTCAATATGCAGTGGATATATTGCAAGTGAAACATATTATCGTAACCGGGCATTATGATTGTGGCGGTATTAAGGCGGCGATGCAAAAGCAGTCGTTTGATTTGATTGATGGATGGCTGCGTAACATTAAAGATACCTATGTAAAATACAGCGACAGCTTTAGTGATGAGATGACGGAAGATCAGCGCATGAATCATTTAACCGAGCTTAATGTTATTGAGCAGGCAAAAAATGTTTGCCATACCACATGTGTTCAGGAGGCTTGGTCAAGGGGACAGGAATTAACTGTGCATGGGTTTATTTATTCAGTGAAAGACGGGCGTTTAAAAGATCTTAATATGAATTTTGATAATTTGGATAAGATCAATGATCTGTACCATATTAGATAAGTTATGATGGTTAAAAAGAAAGATTCACAACAAAGAATGATTTAAACAAAATTAAGGACGATTTTTTAATGAAAAAACTATTATTTGTTTTATGCAGTTTAACATTAGCTAGCACAGTATCTGCCGCAGATATAAATGCAGGTAAAGCTAAATCAGCGGTTTGTTCCGTCTGTCATGGCGCGGACGGCGTCTCAGCCATACCTATTTACCCAAACTTAAAAGGGCAGAAAGAGGCGTATTTATATGGGTCATTAAAAGCTTATAAGTCGGGACAACGCCAAGGAGGAATGTCTGCAATTATGAAACCGCAAGCGGATCTTTTATCTGATGCAGATATGGCAAACTTAGCTGCATATTACGCATCATTAAAATAATGATACTGATCAGAAATGATGATTGCAGATCTCACTTTTTCTCTGCTGCTTTAGTCAGTTTCAGATAAAAAAACGGCCTCGATTAAGAGGCCGTTTCTAGTTATATTGCTTCTCTGCTGTTATTACAGATCGTCACTGTGCTCAGCTAAGTATTTAGCAACACCTTCTGTCGACTCTACCATACCTGCTTTATCTTTCGCCCATTGTGCAGGACATACTTCACCGTGCTCTTCGTGGAATTGAAGTGCATCAACCATTCGCAGCATTTCATCGATATTGCGGCCGAGAGGAAGATCGTTAACGACTTGATGACGTACCACACCATTTTTATCGATTAAGAATGAACCGCGCAGTGCAACGCCAGCTTCTTCTAGCTCAACATCATAGGCTTTACAAATTTCATGTTTAACATCTGCAACCAATGGGTATTGAACTGCGCCGATGCCACCATTATTGATGTCTGTATTGCGCCATGCGTTATGCGTGAATTGAGAATCAATTGAAATACCAATTACTTCAACACCACGCGCCTGGAATTCACCAAAACGTTTATCGAATGCAATTAACTCAGAAGGACATACAAAAGTGAAATCAAGAGGGTAGAAAAAGATAACGACTTCTTTACCGGCAGTAGCCTCTTTAAGGTTAAAGCTATCTACAATTTCGCCATTGCCCAGTACAGCTGCTGCTGTAAAATCAGGTGCTTGCTTGCCTACTAATACCATAATACTTTCCTCTTAGTGAATAATAAGTCATATTTTACTTGCTGTTTATTGCTCTAGCATGCGCGAAAGTATAGGCAGAATCGAATTGTTTATACCAATTAGATCAATAGTTTTTTACTATTAAAAATTAATTTGTGATGGGGTATACCTAAAACACTCTAAAGCTGTGTCTTCATGCGATTTTGGTATAGTTGTTTTTTGGCTATTATTTAAATTAAGTATTCTCTGCCTAGGAATGCAGGGAGCTAAAAGGCAATAATGGAGGTTATCGCCTTGTTCTAGCATCCGAGCGAAGCTCTGAATCTGCATTTTGAAGTAGCTTGGATATAATTTTAACTTAAGGGTTACGACCATATTTAGAAAAGTCGGGTTTACGCTTTTCATTAAATGCGTTGCGACCTTCCTGGCCCTCTTCACTCATGTAAAATAGCATAGTGGCATTGCCTGCTAATTCTTGTAAACCGGCTTGGCCATCGCAATCGGCATTAAGCGCAGCCTTTAAACAACGCAATGCCATGGGGCTGTTTTGCAGTATCTCGCGGCACCATTTAACGGTCTCTTTTTCTAAGTCCGCTAAAGGTACAACAGTATTCACCAATCCCATATCAACAGCTTCATGCGCATCATACATGCGACATAAGAACCATATTTCGCGCGCTTTTTTCTGGCCAACGATACGTGCCATATAGCTCGCTCCCCAGCCGCCATCAAAGGAGCCCACTTTGGGGCCGGTTTGACCAAATTGAGCGTTGTCTGCTGCGATGGTTAAATCACACATCATATGTAAAACATGACCGCCGCCAACGGCATAACCTGCAACCATGGCAATAATGGGTTTGGGGCAAGTACGGATTTGTCGTTGAAAATCTAATACATTAAGGTGATGGCCACCCATTTCGTCTTTATATCCAGAATCACCGCGAACGCTTTGATCACCGCCTGAACAAAAGGCTAGGTCACCTTGACCTGTTAAAATAATGACGCCAATTTTATTATCGTAACGCGCATCATTTAGTGCCTGCATCATCTCGTTAACTGTATGTGGGCGAAAGGCATTACGCACTTGCGGACGGTTAATGGTGATTTTAGCAATGCCATCGGCTTTGTTGTAAATAATATCGGTGAACTCCAGTTCACTCTTTCCCCAAGTTATGGGCGCATAGAAATTTTGTTCCGGCATTTTTATCTCATATTTGTTGTTAGCGAAAAATCATATTGTTATCTGCTGCATTATATACTGTGCATATTTTAGAGGAGATTGATGATGAATATTATGGCCTACAGCATCAAACTCAGTCACCTTAACATCTGTTTGACGGGATAATTTATCCGCTATTTTTTTAAATTTCAGATCTCTTTCACCAAAACAGTAAGCAATGGTTAATGGTTTTACTTTTAAGCTGTTGTTTTGCAGATAGGGTAAAATATCAGTTTGTTTCGAGAGGCTTGTTGCCAGCAGCATATTGGCTAAGCAGACACCATAGTTATGGCTTCGTTTTTTAATGAAAAGATCTTTTTCCTGGCAAGAAAGATCACTGAAAATAGCTTGTTCATACCATTCATATACGCTTTGCATAACACTTTCTGTAGCAAAGCGCTTTGCCCAATTAAGATCATGTTTGTAGCGTTGCTCTTTATCTGCTTGTGTCGTCAGTCCGGTATGGCAAGACTCTAAAATCAGGTGCTGTAAATAAGGATCGTTTTGGGTTCGCGCATAATCAAGCGCAATGCGTCCGCCAAGGGAGTAACCAATAAGGCTATATTGCTTAACTTCCAAATCATCCAATGCTTGTCTAATCAAACGGTGACAGTATGCAAATCCCTCTTCTAACGGGGGGGTGCTGGTGACTGAATGGCCATGTCCAGGCAGATCTAAACAGACACAATAGTAGTCGGTTTTAAGATGGTCAATTGTTTCTGACCACTCATCAGAATTCCCTAAAAAACCATGTAAAAAAACCAGCGTGGGATTTTCGGCTTTACCTTGTGTCTGACTAAAAAGTGGCATTTTTTATCTGCTCTTTAATATATTCAAGTTGCTCACTAGTTTGGTCGTTTTTAACGCAAACTTCAATTAAAGAGATCTCGTTTTTTAACGCTTTTTGATAATTACTTTTGAATTCATCAACTCGGCTTGGCTGGTAATAATTGATAGAAAATTGTTTGCAGGTATCCGCAAAGGTCAAGCCATGCGGCAGTTGGTAAAACTGTTGTTTTTGTTGGGCGGGTACGGGGAGTAAATTAAATATTGCCCCCCCATCATTATTAATAACTATGATAATAAAAGGGTGATTAAGCTGCTTTAATAGCGTCAAAGAATTTAAATCATAAAGAAAAGAGGTGTCGCCTATTAACAGGGTGGTAACCTGCTGTGCGTTTTTGGCGACTCCCACGGCCGTAGCGAGTAAGCCGTCAATGCCACTCGCTCCCCGATTACTAAAAACAGGCCCCCGGTTTTTTTTCATAAACATATCTGCTATGCGAATCGGCATACTGTTACCGATAAATAGCGGTTTATTGTCTGGCAGTAATTTATCTAATGCGGCAACGATATTGATTTCACAAAGCATCTCATTTGCCAGAAAGGGCTTTATAATTTGTTGTGAAATTTGCTGATGCTGCTGAGTAAGCATCACTAGCCAGTTCTCATCTGTTACTGGCAGTGTTTTTGAATGCGCTGCAATCCATTGACTGGCGTCATTGGCAAAACGTTTTGTTAGTTGATGGTCAGGATCAATACATTGATCCCCTTTTTGTACCAACCAATATTCACCATCAAACTGCCTGATAAATAGGGTTAAGCGTTTAGAGATAAGTTTATCGCCAAACTGAATAATAATATCTGCGTCAGCTAGCTGTTCTTGAAAGCGCTTATTGAGCAGCGCAATGTCATAATAAAAGAGATTGTTTTCAACGCCAGTGAGTGATGATTGAATATCTGCGAGCAGCGGATAGTGATTCTTTTTCGCAAATTCAGCAATCAATTGGGCCTGATTGCTGTCTTCCAGACGACCAACAATGATCAGTGCTTTTTTACCCGAAAGCTGCAGATGAGAACTTGCTGCCTCAGCCATTTGCGGCCGAAGATAGCAAGTGAAAGCTTGCTTACTAGTTGACCATTTTTTCAAGGGTGATAAATATTTCCGGTAGTTAACGCTAGTATGTTGTGGGTAGAACGGCTCAGAAAAAGCGAGATTAAAATGGATAGGTGCGGGCGTGTTTCTCTGCTTAACCAGTCCCTGATTAATAGTGGTTAAAAGATAATTGGGTTTTATCTCTAGTGTCGGGCTTGGGATCTGCCTGAAAAAAACCGGATAATGGGTAAAAATAGCGTGTTGATCAATCGCTTGATTTGCACCGCAGTTAATTAACTCAGGCGGTCTGTCGGCGGACAATATAATCAGCGGGATACCGCTGTGTTTAGCTTCAATAACAGCTGGGTAAAGGTTTGCTACCGCAGTGCCGGATGTGGTGATAATAACCACTGGTTTATGGCTTGATAAACTAAGGCCGAGTGCAAAGAAACCCAGTCCTCGTTCGTCAAAGTGAACATGTGTATTGACCTGTTTATGTGTGGCGGCGGCTAATGTTAAAGGGGTTGACCGAGAGCCCGGTGCGATACAAAAATCATGGATATCATTGCGTACTAACTCTTCGATAAAAAGTGCCGCCCATAACAAATTAATATTAGGAAAGGTTTGTGGAAATGTTGCACTGTTTACTGATCCTTCGCTCATCTTTATTTACGCTCTTTTTAGGCCGATAAAATAGCTAAAATGGTATGAATTTTATTGTCTAGTTCTTGCCACTCTTGGCTTGCAATAGAGCCTGTGACGATACCTGCACCTGCAAACAGTTTGATTTTATTGTCTGTAATTAAGGCACTGCGAATGGCGACACTAAAGTCACTTTTATCTTTGTTTAAATAGCCCACCGCACCGGCATACCAGCCTCGCCGGTAAGGCTCATTATCATTGATAAACTGCGCCGCCGGAAGTTTCGGACAGCCGCCGACAGCAGGCGTTGGGTGAAGTTTATGGAGAAGGTTGGCATCTGTAGTGTGTGCATTTAAGAGGGCATTAATCGGTACGCATAAATGCTGCACATTATGCAGCTGCATAACCTGTGCATTTTCGCATGAGACCTGTGCTTTTAACTGCTTAAGATTAGAGATTATAAACTCTTGTACCAGATAGTTCTCACGATCTATTTTTTTATCCGTTAACAGGCTTTGTGATAAAAAAGCATCTTCCCGTTCATTGCGGCCTCTGTTAATGGTGCCTGCTAAGGCTTCTGTTTTGAGTGTGCGGTTTTCCCGGCAAAAAAGACGCTCTGGAGAGCAACTAATAAAGGCATGTTTTTTTGAAAACTGGAAACTGAAATGGAAACTATTGGGGTTCGCTTGTTGCCATTGATCAAGCAGATCTAAATGGTTGACACTTTTATTACAGAGAAGCTCAGTTTCACGTGATAAAACAACTTTTGGTAATAATGCTTTATATTCGATAGCCAGATCCACCAAATCCGCCCACTGTTTCTGATTGGGGCGATCTTTGCGCGAGATGATAGTGTTATTCACCGCTGTTAACGGGTGCGCTTTCTGCAATCGATTGACCAGTTCTATCGTCTCTTGAATTGAGTGCAACCCGTTAAAATGGCAGGTTAGGGTTAACTTTTGTTGGCACTGTTTAAATTCCAATGCCGGGCGAATAAAACGCGTCGCCGGAAAGTCTTCCCATTGCGGCCCCTGTTGCTGGAAAGCGAGCCCGCCAAAATAGCAGGCTTGATCGAGCGGTAGTGGAATATTATTACTCTCTTCTATCTGCCCTAAGCAAGCAATGGTCTGTTTCTGCTCTTTATCTTGCCAATATATTGCAGGATAGATCGGATTATCGGCAAGAGATTGCCCTTTTAATAAAGCCAATAGATTAACAGTTGCAACAGGAATAACTAAATTAAAGTCCGGTTTATCACCCTGTTCTTTTGCAAATTTTTGTAATTGATCGTTGATATAATTAATCATGGATTTAAAGCTTCGCTCGCTGCGACCAACGGGGGATATTGGTATTCTGAAATTAGGTTTGTTAATGTAGCGCGATTAACCCCTTATTCCTAGTTGGAATAACAGATAATGAAGCATACTTAGGAAAATTTTGATGAATAAGGTTTCTGTTTGGATAAGCGCCTTACGTTTACGTACATTACCCCTTGCTGCATCCTCGATCATTTTGGCCGCTGGCCTTGCTCTGCAGGCGCAACTATTTGATCCACTTATTTTTAGCTTAGCGCTTGTTACCGCTTTGTTATTACAAATTTTATCTAATCTTGCTAATGATTATGGTGATGCGATCTCAGGCGCTGATAATGAATCGCGTGTCGGACCTCCGCGTGCAATGCAAACTGGCTTTATTAGTCAGATCTGTATGAAAAAGGCGATTATCCTAACCACTGTGCTCTGTTTTATATCCGGGGTGAGTTTACTGGTGGTGGCTTTAGGCAGTGATTTGCAGAGCTGGTTACTGTTTCTGTTATTTGGCCTGCTTGCGATCAGCGCGGCTATCTCCTATACCATGGGTAAACTCGCTTATGGTTATTATGCCTTGGGCGACCTTGCTGTCTTTATCTTCTTCGGTTTATTAGGTGTCGCAGGAAGCTATTACCTGTACGCGCTGACCTTTAGTTATTGGTTGCTGTTGCCGGCATGCAGTATCGGCATGTTATCCGTCGCGGTTTTAAATATTAATAATATGCGCGATATGTACAGTGATAAAGCCGCAAACAAAACTACGCTGGTGGTTTTATTGGGGCGTAAATCTGCTTTTATCTATCATCTGCTGCTTGTTTTTACAGCGCCTTTATTAGCCTGTTTGTATTTAATCAATAGCGGAAACACACAGATCTGGCAATTTATTTTTTTATTTTCTGTGCTGCCGCTGAGCAAAAGTTGCTGCTCTTTGTATCGGGCTATCCTCGATGATCTTCGTGATGGTGAACTGTTTAATAGAGAATTAAAAAATACTGCCTTAAGTACATTTATTTTTTCTGTGCTGTTTGCCTTGGTACTAATTCCAATCAATTAATGACTTTTTTTTTCAAAAATTGATTGCTTAGTAAACTGAAAATGTACTTTTTCCGTTATTTAGGCTTACTTTTTTAAAATCAAGCTAAATAATGACTAAAAAAGCAACATATTTTCTATTTATTTTTAATTCCGTGTTCTGTTTAACTGCAAAGATTGTATAATGCTGCCGGAATATTGATTCGATTTTTTACTAAAGAGTATACAAAATGAAAGATTTAAGTAAATACAGAAATATTGGTATTTTTGCCCATGTTGATGCGGGTAAAACTACAACAACAGAGCGTATCCTAAAACTTACCGGTACAATCCATAAAACGGGTGAAGTACATGATGGAGAATCTACAACTGACTTCATGGACCAGGAAGCTGAGCGCGGTATTACTATCCAGTCTGCAGCGGTAACTTGTTTCTGGAAAGATCACCGTTTAAACGTTATCGATACTCCTGGACACGTTGACTTTACAGTAGAAGTTTACCGTTCACTTAAAGTTTTGGATGGTGGCATCGGCGTATTCTGTGGTAGTGGTGGTGTTGAGCCGCAATCAGAAACTAACTGGCGTTACGCGAATGACTCACGAGTTGCACGTATTATCTTCGTAAACAAATTAGACCGTATGGGTGCTGATTTTTACCGTGTTGTTAAGCAAACTCAAACTGTACTAGGTGCTAACCCACTAATAATGGTACTGCCAATCGGTATCGAAGACGAGTTCAGTGGTGTTGTTGATCTATTAACACGTAAAGCATATATCTGGGATGACACGGGTCTTCCAGAAAACTACGAAATCACTGATATTCCTGCTGATATGGTTGATTTGGCTGAAGAATACCGTGAAAAACTGATCGAAACTGCTGTTGAGCAAGACGATGATCTAATGGAAGCGTATTTAGAAGAAGGTATTGAGCCTTCTTTGGAAGAAATTAAACTTTGTATCCGTAAAGGTACACGTACCATGGATTTCTTCCCGACTTACTGTGGTAGTGCATTCAAAAACAAAGGTGTGCAAAACATTCTTGACGCTGTTGTTGATTACCTACCGGCTCCAGCTGAAGTTGATCCACAACCGCTTACAGATGAAGAAGGCACGCCAAATGGTGAATTCGCAATCGTTTCGGCAGAGGAATCATTCAAAGCGTTAGCATTCAAAATTACGGATGACCGTTTTGGTTCGCTTACATTCGTACGTATCTACTCTGGTACGTTGAAGAAAGGCGATACAATCCTTAACTCATTCACAGGTAAAACTGAGCGTGTTGGCCGTATGGTTGAGTTGCAGGCAGATGAGCGTAAAGAGCTAACATCAGCACAAGCGGGTGATATCATCGCTATCGTTGGTATGAAGAACAACGTGCAAACAGGTCACACATTATGTGATCCTAAACATCCGATTGTTTTAGAAGCAATGGTCTTCCCTAATCCAGTAATCTCTATCTCTGTAACACCTAAAGATAAAGGTTCAACAGAGAAAATGGGTATTGCTATCGGTAAAATGGTTGCAGAAGATCCAACATTCAAAGTTGAAACTGATATCGATTCAGGTGAAACAATCCTCTCTGGTATGGGTGAGCTTCACTTAGATATCAAAATAGATATCCTTAAGCGTACCTATGGCGTTGATCTAGTCGTTGGTGAACCTCAAGTTGCTTACCGTGAAACAATCACCAAAGAAATTGAAGATTCATACACGCATAAGAAACAATCTGGTGGTTCTGGTCAGTTCGGTAAAATTGATTACCGTATCAAGCCTGGTGAACCAGGTACTGGTTTCGCATTTACCTCTAAAGTTGTTGGTGGTAACGTACCTAAAGAATTCTTCCCTGCGATTGAGAAAGGCTTCAAGGGTATGATGGATACTGGTGTACTTGCCGGCTTCCCAGTACTTGATGTTGAAATCGAACTTTATGATGGTGGTTTCCACGCGGTGGATTCATCTGCTGTAGCATTTGAACTAGCAGCACGTGGTGCATTCCGTCAGTCTATCCCTAAAGCGGGTGCACAACTTCTTGAGCCGATCATGTCTGTAGACGTATTTACACCGGATGATCACGTTGGTGATGTTATCGGTGACCTTAACCGTCGTCGTGGTATGATCGCTGGTCAAGAAGCGGGATCTACTGGTGCTCGTATTAAAGCTGACGTACCACTTTCAGAAATGTTTGGTTACATTGGTTCTTTACGTACAATGACTTCAGGTCGTGGTCAGTTCTCTATGGAGTTCAAACACTACATGCCTTGTCCGAACAACGTAGCTGAAGCTGTTATTGAGAAAGTTAAAGCAGATAAAGCCGCTGCTAAAAAATAATCTATTTTAATTAATAAAATATTTTAATGTATCCCTCGTAATGTAAGTTACGGGGGATTTTTTATTTTTACCTGCAGGACTTTTTGTTTTTTAAACCAGAGCTGGTCTTTTGTTATTTATTCAACAATTTGATTATCACTGGATAAATCGAGCAGTAAAGTGTTTCAGTACTCCCTTTGTAGATTATATTTATTAGTTTTTTTCAGATGTTTTCAATCTCATTTTTAAATCATAATATTAATTGCAAATGATTGACACTCCATAATAAGGTTTATTACGTTATGATTTTCAAGCAAATTACTCTTAAGCAGAAGTTGGCTTTTTCTGCTAGTTTTGCCATTTTAATCGGTGCCATATTAGTGATGGCTATCTCTTTTCAAAGCTCCCTTAAACGATTAGATATTGAATTAAATCAGCGACTTTTAAGTAGTACTAGTTACTATAATCGATATGTAACTGATTGGCTTTCTGCAAAGGGCAGCGGTTTAAAATCACTGCCTGCTAGTGCAGAACGCGATCAGTTAGAAAAACATCTACAGCAGCTTCGTATCGGTGCCGGTTTTGATAATGTGTTTTTGGCCTTTAAAGATGGTAGTCAAAAAAATGCAAATGGCGTCATTTTACCTCCCGGCAATGATGATCCTAGAAAATGGGGATGGTATAAAAATGCCATGGCGAATCCACAAGAGGTCTTTATGGACAATCCAACGATTGCAGCAGCAACGGGAGAGTACGTAGTTTCACTCGGGAAAACCGTTCAAGTTTTAGGCGAAACTGCGATTGTAGGCGCAGATGTGCAGATTGGCGATATTATTGAGCAGTTACAAAGCGCCGTATTGCCGGGAACGAGTTATATGTTTATCGCAACGGCTAAAGGCACTATTTTCGCTCATGCTAATACCGAATTATTAAATAAACCGCTTAGTTCGCTGGATCCTGCCTTGAGTCGAGAACGATCAAATCTATCCGCAGTGGATTATAAATTGCAGACCATGACGGTTGCGAATCAAGAAAGTTATGTCTATGTCGCGCCAATTAAAGGAACTCGTTTACAAACAATTGTGGTCATTAATAAAGAGTCTGTTGTTGCTCCGCTGATAAGCGCGCTTTGGGAGCAATTATTGGCCACTCTGATTATTGTTGCGCTTTGTTTATTGTTCTTTAATTTGTTTTGTAATTATCTGTTTAAACCACTAAAAAAGGTGTCTCGAGCTCTGGAAATTATTGCACAGGGTGGGGGCGATTTAACGCAGCGTATTGAGATTGATAGTAACGATGAAGTAGGGGCGTTAGCTACCCATTTCAATCAGTTTATGGCAAGTTTACAATTGCTTATTCGCGATATTTTCGCTCAGGCTGAGCAACTTAAACATGAGGCTCAAGAGAGCGAACGCCGCGCGAATGAATCGGTTAAAGAGTTAGAATTACAGCAACAAGAGGTTTCTATGGTTGCTACCGCAGTGACAGAGATGTCATCTGCAACACAGGAGATTGCCCAAAATGCAGAGCAAACGGCACAAGCTGCATACTCTTCTGCTGATTATGCTGAAAAGGGACAATCAGAAGTTGAAAAAACGCAAAATTCAATTACTAATTTGGCTGAAGAAATAGGCCAGGCTACCGAAGTTATTAGTGAATTACATCAACACGCTCAAGATATAGATGGCATTTTAGCAACTATTCAAGGTATTGCTGATCAAACTAATTTATTAGCGCTTAATGCGGCTATTGAAGCGGCTAGAGCGGGTGATCAAGGGCGTGGTTTTGCCGTTGTGGCGGATGAGGTACGAGGGTTGGCAAAGCGTACTCATAGCTCAACGGAAGAGATTCAGTCAATGACAGCAATATTGCAAACGAGTACCAATAATGCAGTGGCATTAATGAACAGCAGTTCTTTATTGGCACAAGGAACCGTGGATGATGCACAACAGGCGGCACAATCCTTAGCGAAAATCAAAGAATCGGTACAAGGGATTAGTGATATGGCGACCCAAATTGCTACCGCATCGGAAGAGCAAAATCAGGTGACATCTGAAATAACCAGAAATACCACATCCATTAAAGATGTAACCGATAAATTAACCGAAGATGCTGCATTAGCTAAATTACAATCAAGTGAGTTGAATTTACAAGCTAATGCATTAAATGCGAAGGTTTCAACCTTTCAGGTGTAACTCGGGATAAGCAAAACTAACGGCGCTGTATAATATGGAAGTGTAACAATATAATATTAAAGGATATTACGCTTTCATTATCCCGAGTTGAGATGAATAGGATTGGTATAATAAAAAGCCGAGTGTAAAAACTCGGCTTTTTATTATCAAGGTATAGCTAATTAATAGATTAAGCACCTACTCCATAATAATCAAAGGCTTGACTATTTACCCCTGTATCTTTATTGGTTGCGCCTCTTCTTCTGCATAGCTGGCTTCGCCAACTGTTTCTATGGAGCTGTTTTTTGCTTCTGCGGCATAACAAGCTGCAGCGGTAAATATCACATCCGTAGAACTGTTTAAGGCGGTTTCAGCTGAATCTTGTACGACACCTATAATGAAACCAATAGCGACAACTTGCATTGCGACTTCATTGGGTACACCAAATAAACTACATGCCAGTGGGATTAATAACAATGAACCGCCGGCAACGCCAGAAGCACCACAAGCAGAGACTGCAGCCACAACGCTTAATAAAATGGCCGTGGCAATATCAAACTCAATACCCAGCGTATGGACCGCTGCCAGTGTCAGTACGGTAATAGTAATGGAAGCGCCCGCCATATTGATGGTTGCGCCAAGTGGAATTGAAACCGAGTAAGTGTCTTCGTGAAGATCTAATTTTTCACACAATTCCATATTAACGGGAATATTAGCGGCAGAGCTACGTGTAAAGAAGGCAGTTACACCCGATTCACGTAAACACTGGAATATTAATGGATATGGATTACGTTTGGTTTTCACATAAACAATGACAGGGTTAACGACTAAGGCGATCAAAATCATGCAGCCCAGTAATACCGCTAAGAGATGAGAATAACCGCGCAGTGCGGAAAAGCCGGTTTCTGCAAAGGTGTTTGCTACCAGAGAGAAAATACCGATAGGTGCAAAACGGATCACTAAATGAACTATTTTAGTGACGCCGTTAGAGAGATCATGCACTACATTCTTTGTTGTTTGATTGGCATGCTGTAATGCTAAACCTAAACCCACAGCCCAGGCTAAAATGCCGATAAAGTTACCTTTAATCAGTGCATTAACAGGGTTATCTATAAGTTTAAATAACAAGGTATGCAAAACTTCAAGAATGCCTTCCGGTGGAGTCGCCTGAATATCCGTTGCCTCTAATACCAGCGTCGTTGGGAAAAAAGAGCTGATAATAACAGCGGTAGAAGCTGCTAATAACGTGCCAACCAAATAAAGATTAATAATTGGCTTTAGATTGGTATGAGTGCCTTTTTTCTGATTAGCAATCGACGATGCGACTAAAACAAAAACCAGTATGGGTGCCACGGCTTTTAATGCGCCGACGAACAGATCACCAAGAAAAGAGAGTGAGATCGCGCTGCTTGGTGAAATTGTGGCAATTACGATACCGGCGATAATGCCGATAACAATTTGCATAACGAGGCTGCCGTTTAAAAACCGTTGCAAAAGAGTGGGGGTGGGATTCATATATTAAACCTGTTTTATATTATGGGCTGCGAGAAGATAACGCCGTTAATATCCCGCACGCGTTATAACCAAACCACCTAAAAATGCATTTTTAGGTGGTTTGGTTATACTGTTTTTTTATACCATCATTGGCATTGCGGGGGCATTGTAACTTTTCCTCGAAGAATTTACTTCAAGTTGTATCATAAAAACAGAGATGCGCCTTATAAGAGGATTACTTTCTTTAGGGTTAACTCCATCACATTTAAAAATAGCTAAGTGCATGACATAAGAGACCAAATATTGAAGCAAGGTGATGCTTGCTATATTATGTTTTTATTTAGTAAACCAAAGAGTCGATACATGTCAGCTGCAAATTTTGTTTTACCCTATATAGATCCGATTGCAATTAGTATCGGTCCGCTTGCTATCCGCTGGTACGGTTTAATGTATTTAGTCGGTTTTGCTTTTGCTTTTTGGATGGCAAATCGCCGCTGTGACAGTTCCAATGGACTTTGGACTCGTGAACAAGCCAGCGATCTGCTTTTTTATGGTTTTATGGGGGTTATTTTAGGGGGACGTGCCGGTTACGTTTTCTTTTACCAGTTGCCACTTTTTTTAGACAATCCGCTTTATCTGTTTCGGATATGGGAAGGTGGTATGTCCTTTCATGGCGGAGTACTGGGTGTACTTTGCGCCATTATCTTTTATGCAAAAAAGAATCAACGTTCAATTTTAGCTGTGGGTGATTTTATTGTGCCGCTTTTACCTGTTGGCCTCGGCGCAGGGCGTATCGGTAACTTTATCAACTCCGAGCTGTGGGGACGTGTAACCGATTCGCCATTTGGCATTATCTTCCACAATGCTGGACCGTTACCGCGTCATCCTTCGCAGCTTTATGAGTTTGCGCTGGAAGGTGTCTTACTGTTTATTATTCTTCTGTTGTTTATTCGCAAACCGCGTCCTAGTGGTTCTGTGGCCGGGCTGTTTTTATTATGTTACGGCTTGTTCCGGATTATTGTTGAATTTGCCCGTGAGCCAGATGCACACCTTGGTTTACTCTCCTTTGGGCTGAGTATGGGACAGCTATTATCATTACCAATGGTGTTGGCGGGCGCGGCTTTAATCGCTTTTGCATACTGTTATAATCAGCCTCAAAAAGCGCAAAAGGCTTAAGCAAAATTTATTAGGTGAAAACAGATGAAACAATATTTAGATTTATGCCAGCGTATTATTGAAAAGGGCGTTTGGATTGAAAATGAGCGCACTCAAAAACGCTGCTTAACAGTGATCAATGCCGATCTTGAATATGATGTTAAAAACAACAAATTTCCGATGATCACCACCCGTAAAAGCTTTTGGAAATCTGCGATTGCAGAGTTGCTCGGTTATATTCGCGGTTATAACAATGCTGCTGATTTTCGAGCGTTGGGCACAAAAACATGGGATGCAAATTCCAATCTTAATGGCGCATGGTTAAATAATAGCCATCGCAAAGGTGAAGATGATATGGGGCGTGTTTACGGTGTACAAGCCCGCGCTTGGGCAAAACCGGATGGCGGCTCTATTGATCAACTGAAAAAAGTAGTTGAGGATCTAAAGGATGGCATTGATGATCGGGGTGAAATCATCACCTTTTATAACCCCGGTGAATTCCATATGGGCTGTTTGCGTCCCTGCATGCACACTCATACTTTTTCATTAATCGGTGACACTTTGCACCTGACCAGCTATCAGCGTTCATGTGATGTCCCATTGGGGCTGAATTTCAACCAGGTGCAGGTGTTTACTTTATTAGCCTTGATGGCGCAAATTACCGGTAAAAAAGCGGGCACCGCGTACCATAAAATAGTCAACGCGCATATTTATGAAGACCAGTTTGATCTGATGCGAGATGTGCAGTTAAAGCGCAAACCCTTTGCTTCTCCGCAACTGATCATCAATCCGAAAATCCAGTCGCTTGAAGATTTAGAAACCTGGGTAACTATAGATGATTTTGAAGTAAGTGATTACCAACATCATGATCCCATCAAATACCCGTTTTCAGTTTAAGAGAATGCTCAGTTGTTAAAAACAGAAACGTAATAAACACAAGAGAAAAAGTAGCGATATTTTATCGCTACTTTTAATGTGAAATTTTGTCTGAAGAGAGAATCTGTGTGAGTTGCTTGCCCAAGAAATTCGTCACCTGCTCTCCTTTTACCACGTAAATCATTCAAGGATCAGAGCCTTTTTTAGTAGTACGAGATCGGCATAAATCAACTGCAACTTTCATTTTAGAACGGGTAGATGCATATACATTGAAGCTTTTTTAACCCCATAGATAGACAACGATTCGATACTTTGTACTGATGCTGCTGCTGTCTATTTTTCATTTTGCAAAAAAGCGGGATTAAACATAACGTTATTTATAGCAAAGGCGCTAGAGCAAGAGGTGCTTTTCATATTCAAAATATTAATGCATTTGATAGCAGTTTAAAGAAATGGATGAGTCGATTTCATGGTGTCGCCATAAAATATGACTAAAAAAACTTAAAGCATGGCGATTTAAATTAAGTCACAATGTCATTCACAGAAACTGGCTACAAAAAGGAAATATTACTATGTCCAATGCCGACACCCTTGTCATTTTAGATTTTGAAACGACAGGGTTATCGCCTGATATGGGAGATCGCGCCATTGAAATCGGGGCGGTACTGATTGAAAACGGAAAAGTAACAGATCGTTTTCAAGAACTTATGAACCCAGGACAACGTATTAGTGGTTTTATCGAGGACTTTACTGGCATTAGCAATGCAATGCTCAAAGATGCACCGCCATGTGCAGAGGTGATGCAACGATTTGCTCACTTTATCGGTGATTATAACCTTGTTGCGCATAATGCATCCTTTGATAAACGCTTTCTGGATGCGGAATTAAAACGAATATCGCGGAACTACGCGGGTCAATTTGCATGTTCAATGCTTTTGGCGCGAAGAATTTTTCAACATGCACCTAATCATAAGTTGGGCACCTTGGTTGAGTATGTAAACATACCTACTGATGGGGTTTTTCATCGTGCTTTATATGATTCAGAAATGACTGCTAAAGTCTGGTTGGCAATGCTTGAGCAAATTCAAGAAAATCACAATATACAAACAATCCCCTTTGAACTTGTTCAAAAGTTAACCAAGACTCCCGCAAAATCCGTTCAGCGATTACTCTCTAGTTGGAGTTAATATAGCACTTCATTACACTCGTGTTCCCCAATGCGACGGCAAAGTGTCACCTATGAACTTGGCTGTACATCGCTTTAAAGCGCCAGTTGATAAGATGATTAGATCCATTCCGCGAAGAAGTGATCGCCAGCATGGAAAAAACACCGAACAGAGTGCAACGTTAAAAAGTAATTCTAACATTAACCGAAAAGCTTAAAGAGTGTGTACGTACCTTTTATGGCGGGGTAGGTTGTTATTAACATTTTTATAACTTAACAAGGGACCTATTGGCCCTTTTATTTTCTTTGTGCTGATGATCCTATATACTTTGCGCAAATATTTATAGATTTCAATAAAACGATTTCAATCAAGCGAGTTGTCGCTGAAACAAGGGGTTACTATTGTGCTAGAAGCTTATCGTAAACATGTCACTGAACGTGCGCAGCAAGGTATCGTTCCACAGCCATTAAATGCAGAGCAGACTGCTGCATTAGTTGAATTATTAAAAAATCCACCACAAGGTGAAGAAGCCTTCCTTATCGATCTCTTAGAAAACCGAATTCCCCCTGGTGTTGATGAAGCCGCTTATGTTAAAGCGGGATTTTTAGCCGCAATTACAACGGGAGAGATAACTTCTCCAATTGTTGCACCTGAGCGTGCCGTTAAGTTATTAGGCTCTATGCAGGGCGGTTATAATATTGATCCTTTAATCGAGCAACTTGATAATGCTGCGCTTGCGCCATTAGCCGTAACGGCTCTTTCTCGTACGTTATTAATGTTTGACGCATTTTATGATGTTGAAGCCAAAGCGAAAGCGGGTAATGCTTTTGCGCAAGAAGTTATTCAGTCATGGGCGCAGGCACAATGGTTCTTGGATAAACCTGTTGTTGCTGAAAAAATCACTATGACAGTATTTAAAGTGACGGGTGAGACAAATACAGATGATCTCTCTCCTGCACCGGATGCTTGGTCTCGCCCTGATATCCCGCTACACGCTTTAGCTATGTTTAAACTTTCTCGTGAAGGTATTGATCCTGATGAGGAGGGGGTTGTTGGTCCGATTAAACAGATTGCGACGCTAAAAGAAAAGGGCCACCAGTTAGTTTACGTGGGTGATGTCGTGGGTACGGGATCGTCTCGTAAATCGGCAACTAACTCTGTGCTCTGGTTTATGGGAGATGATATCCCCTTTGTCCCCAATAAACGCGCCGGTGGTGTTTGTATTGGTAATAAAATAGCGCCAATTTTCTTTAATACCATGGAAGATTCTGGTGCATTGCCAATCGAAATGGATGTCAGCGCATTAAATATGGGCGATGTGATTGATATCTATCCGTATCAAGGTGTTGTAAAAAACAATGCCACAGGCGAACTGATTTCTGAATTTACATTAAAAACAAATATTCTCCTCGATGAAGTACGCGCGGGTGGCCGTATTCCACTTATTATAGGTCGCGGGTTAACAGAGCGTGCGCGTAAATCGTTAGGATTAGAAACCTCAACAGTATTCCAATTGCCGGTAGAAGTAGAGGCCTCAACTAAAGGTTATACGCTTGCGCAAAAAATGGTTGGCAAAGCATGTGGCACTGAAGGCGTTCGTGCCGGTCAATACTGTGAGCCTAAAATGACCACAGTTGGTTCTCAAGATACAACGGGGCCCATGACACGTGATGAGTTGAAAGATCTTGCATGTTTGGGCTTTTCGGCTGATTTAGTGATGCAGTCTTTCTGCCACACTGGCGCATATCCAAAACCAATAGATGTAATAACACATCATACATTACCTGATTTTATAATGAATCGCGGTGGTGTTTCACTTCGTCCTGGTGACGGTATTATTCACTCCTGGTTAAATCGTATGTTAATACCAGACACGGTTGGCACGGGTGGTGATTCTCATACACGTTTTCCAATCGGTATCTCTTTCCCTGCAGGATCGGGGTTAGTTGCCTTTGCAGCCGCGACCGGTGTTATGCCACTGGATATGCCTGAATCAGTATTAGTACGTTTTAAAGGTGAGTTGCAAGCGGGTATTACACTGCGTGATTTAGTTAATGCTATTCCACATCAAGCAATCAAAGATGGTCATCTAACGGTTGAAAAAGCGGGTAAGATAAATGTTTTTTCTGGCCGTGTACTTGAAATTGAAGGGCTTCCAACACTTAAAGTTGAGCAGGCATTTGAGTTGTCAGATGCGTCTGCAGAGCGCAGTGCAGCAGGTTGTTCAATCAAGCTTGATAAAGAGCCTATCATTGAATACTTAAACTCTAATATTGTGATGCTTAAGTGGATGATTGCAGAAGGTTACGGGGATGTACGTACAATCACCCGCCGTATTGAAGAGATGGAAGCTTGGCTGGCGAATCCGGAGTTAATGGAAGCAGATAAAGATGCCGAATATGCAGCTATTATTGAAATTGATTTAAATGAGGTGAAAGAGCCGATCGTCGCATGTCCAAATGATCCTGATGATGTCAAACTGTTATCAGATGTTGCGGGAACAAAAATTGATGAAGTGTTTATCGGCTCATGTATGACAAATATTGGTCACTTCCGCGCCGCGGGTAAGCTGCTGAATAATTATAAAGGTCAACTACCGACCCGTTTGTGGATTTCACCTCCGACTAAAATGGATGCTGCTCAACTTTCTGATGAGGGTTACTACAGTATTTTTGGTCGTGTCGGGGCGCGTACAGAAATGCCGGGCTGTTCATTATGTATGGGCAATCAAGCTCGTGTTGGCGATAATACAACGGTTGTTTCCACTTCAACCCGTAATTTCCCTAACCGCTTAGGTAATGGTGCAAATGTATACTTAAGCTCTGCCGAGTTGGCTGCCGTTACTGCGATTGAAGGTAAATTACCAACTGTTGCACAATATATGGAATATGCTAAATCGTTAGATGCAGTTGCTGCAGACACATACCGTTACCTGAACTTTGATCAAATCAAAAATTACACGGATAAAGCCGATACCGTTATCTCTGTTAAAGAGGTGTAAAACAGCACTAAAAAGATCAGTTTTGTGTCTTTATAAAAACCCCGTTCTTCTTTGAGAATGGGGTTTTTTTATGTAAGTTATTGATCTTTACTGTTCCTTAGTGAAAATATGTGACAAAAAAATGAATGAGTTGGAATTAACTTGTTTTTTCACGTAAATTTGATAAAGTACATACAAATGATAAAAAAAAGAGGCTGTTTAGCAGCCCGATAAATGATTAATAGCTATGTTATTAATTTATTATAAATCCAATAAAATAAATGGGTGCTACTATGTTAGAAAAAAGTTTAGTCGTGGGTGAATACCACATAGACACAAGTCAAAATAGTTTAATTCACGGAAACCGTAAGGTTTACTTGGGTCCTTTACGTACATCACTACTGCATTTTTTATGTAAAAATGTAAATACAGTGGTGACGCGTGATGATCTTGCACAACATGTATGGGGTCGCTTAGTGACAGACCATACTATCAATCAACATATCTCCCAGCTTCGTAAGAGCATCGGTACTTTGAGTCTACACGGATTAAATATCTCTACTATTCCTAAGCGCGGCTATATTGCGCGTATGGAAGGTGTTGGTATTTCAACTGAAAATCAACAGTCTCCTTTTACACAAGGTGAAAGTGCAGTTAACGCAATCAATAACATGAAAGTATTAGTTGTTGAGGTGCAGGCTGCTGAACGCATTCAATTAATAGAGCAATTGGAAAGCCTAGACGTTGCTTATGTTGAAGGCGTATCAACCACCATTGAAGCTGAACGTTCTGTTGCCCTGCAAGATTTTGATCTGGTTATTGTTGATTCTCTAATTGCAGAAGACGCTGGAATTAAGTTAATCAAACGTATCCGTACAGGTCAAACTTCAGCAGCAGCTGATATCGCTATTTTAAGCACACACTTTGATGTTCAACGTGAACTGTTAGGTCTAAACAGCTTATTAGATGTTCAAGGTCTATTATTAAAACCATTTGAAACAAGCCGTTTGAAACAGATGTTAATGGTTGCCAGTAAATCAAATGTAGTTTTAAAACCACAAGCAGCATATGAGCTTGTGCCAACAGATGTACTGGATGTATTAGAGCAAGCAAAAGCAATTAACGAATAAGAGATAATTAATCTTATTAAAAAGGTGCTAGTGGAAACGCTAGCGCTTTTTTTTTGCCTCCATATTTATTTTTTCACCTATCTGATTAACTATTTCCCACTCAACCGGTGCTCAATAGACTAAAATCCGTTGAATTTCTTATACCTTTATCTTCCTGAAATTTCGAAAATAACCTACCTGACTTATCCCTTAATTATTTTTTATTATTATTAAAATAGTTATAAAAAATAAAGGCTTACAATGGAACTGGCATGCTGACTAATGATGCAACTAATTGATTTAGATTCATTTACCACTGATTTAATAATAAAGAGATTGATATGGACGATTAATGTTTGCTAAAATCCTTTCTCAATTCGCTAGAGACATGTGATTCTGATGGGAAATAATGTAGTAATTCTTGGCACTCAATGGGGTGACGAAGGCAAAGGTAAGGTTGTAGACCTACTTACAGACAAGGCGCAGTGGGTTGTTCGCTATCAAGGTGGACACAATGCGGGTCACACACTTGTAATTGATGGAGAGAAAACAGTTCTTCATCTTATTCCGTCAGGCATTCTGCGTGATAACGTAAAATGCGTTATCGGAAACGGAGTGGTTTTATCACCAGAAGCTTTATTAGAAGAGCTTAAGATGCTTGAAGATCGTGGCGTACCGGCCAGAGAGCGTCTTTCTATCAGTGAAGGCTGTCCGTTAATTCTTCCCTACCATGTTGCACTTGATCTTGCGCGAGAAAAAGCACGCGGCAATAAAGCAATCGGTACAACAGGTCGTGGCATTGGTCCTGCGTATGAAGACAAGGTGGCTCGTCGTGGTTTACGTGTTGATGATCTATTCAATATGGACACCTTTGCTGCAAAACTGAAAGAAGTGATTGAATACCATAACTTCCAGCTAGTTAACTACTATAAAGTTGAAGCAGTTAACTTTGATGAAGTGCTAAAACAGGTAACAGAAGTTGCAGACCTGCTGATCGGTATGGTTATTGATGTTACTGACGAACTCGATAAAGCACGTTTACGTGGTGAAAACATTTTATTCGAAGGTGCACAAGGCACACTGCTTGATATTGACCACGGTACATATCCCTATGTTACCTCTTCAAACACAACAGCAGGCGGCGTAGCTACAGGCAGTGGTTTTGGTCCGGCACATATTGATTACGTGTTAGGTATCGTTAAAGCATACACTACCCGTGTTGGCTCTGGTCCTTTCCCAACAGAATTATACGACGGTATCGATAAATTAGATCCAGCGGGTAAACATCTTGGTACTGTCGGTCACGAATTTGGTGCAACGACGGGGCGTTTACGCCGTACCGGTTGGTTTGATGCCGTCGCTATTAAACGTGCGGTACAGTTAAATAGTATTACCGGTTTTTGCTTAACTAAACTAGATGTTTTAGATGGTTTAGAAGAGATTAAAATTTGTACTGCTTACAAAATGCCGGGTGGTAAAATAGTCGATGTTCCACCAATGTCAGCCGATGGTTATGAGCAAGCGACACCTGTTTATGAAAGCATGGCTGGCTGGAGTGATAGTTCATTTGGAGTGACCTCATTTGACGCACTACCAGAAAATGCCAAGGCATATATTAGACGCTTAGAAGAAGTGACGGGTATACCCATGGATATTATCTCAACGGGTCCGGATCGCAATGAAACTATAATTCAGGTGAATCCATTTAACTGATCCTTAGTTTAATTTCATCGTCCAATAAAAACCGTAGCACTGCAAAGTGATACGGTTTTTTTGATCTCTACGATTGAAACGACTGGCTTAATGCACTTTTATGCTTACTTTGGATTATTGTAAAACAGAAAATATCGGCCCATTTTAAAACTAGGCAACTCAATCATAAAAGTGGCTATAAACTTACGGATTTCAGTTGTTGGCGCAACGGAGTTGTTAGCGTTTATTTTTTCTAATCCATTTAGTATTAACAAGTTATTACTCTGCAGGCAATGCCTCTGCAAACTGGGCGTGCGCCACGTAAAAAATAGATATAAATCAATATATTACTAACTTACCATGCAGAACCTATATTGTGACGCCATCCTTTCCTAGTAATACGGGCATTCTTATTTTGTGATTCCACCCTCAAAATGGGAGCACTCCCATTTTTATAATGCGCAGTTTGCGCTATGCTCAACCCTCAATGGGAACGGTTCCATTATGTTATGTTAATTCTCACAACGAAAGGGATAATGAAATGAGTAAAATTGATCAGAAACAAGTTGAACGCTTAGTCGAGCTTATCGGGGGAAAAGGCAATATAGCCAGTGTTAGCCATTGTTTAACACGTTTGCGTTTTGCCTTAGGTGATCCTGAACTGGCCAACGTGAAAGAGATTGAAAAGATTACAATGGTAAAAGGGGCGTTTACCACTGCAGGGCAGTTTCAGATCGTGATTGGCACTGAAGTTGATGAAGTATATAAAATATTAACCAAGATAACCGGTGGCGGGGACGATAAAGAAGCGACCAAAGCAGCGGCACGGCAGAATATGAATCTGCTTGAGCGCGGTATTTCACATATGGCTGAAATTTTTGTGCCGCTTCTCCCGGCTATTATTACCGGTGGTTTGATT
>NZ_JBLIEK010000014.1:0-49901 GCF_047632995.1 Psychromonas sp. | reverse complement strand
CTTACTTGCCAGTATTCCATAAACATCCTATAACTTTCGAGGCAAATTATATACACAAAAATTTGTGCTCATTTTTTTTCAATCAATTAAGAAAGCAGCAGAAAAAGATCTTTCTTCGTTAATTCAATTACCTTTTCAATTGCATGGCCATAATTTGTAGAAATTTCACGGCCGTAATCGTCAAAGAAACAATCACAACAGCCTAAATATTCATCTAATATCAGTGGTCGAAGCTTAATCATTGTTAATTCTTTACCAAGGTGTAATCAGATCTAAATTTCGCCCATTTGCGGCGATTTCAGTTAAGTCCACCATTGTCCCCTACATCTATTTTCGAAAACAGATAACGAGGCTTTCAGCCAGCCGGTTTAAATACAGACCATATTGATTTGCCTTCTCTTACTATTAATTCGGTTAATGAAGTTTTCAGAAAATCAGATAACAGCCACAGAGTCATGATTAAAAAACTGACCTCATTGATTTATTAACTACCTGAAGAGCTTATCCGCGCCACTAGCTTAGTGATTAACCCATTCGCACTTAGCCCATGAGCAAGAATGCTCAGTATCACAGTACACGCCACGGTCATCGCGAGTATGTTACCACCGGGCAGCTGCTCTTTTATTACAATCAAGGCAAAAACAATACTGGCTAAGCCACGTGGGCCGAACCACCCTATAAAGAGTTTTTCATCTGTTCGAAGTTTTTGCCCCGTTAACACCAGAAAGACTGGTAGCATTCTGATAAGCGTAAGGCTCAATACAGAATAGAGTATAATGTTCCAACTAAATGACTCTATTGACGGCCCGATAACCAAAGCACCAAAAACGACCCAGGTTATCAACGCTAATGTATCGCCCATTCCCTCGGCAGCCACCAGCAGCTTATGCTTATGATCTTTTGCAATAGAGCCAAATACCAACCCGCCAATGAAACTCGCAATAAAGCCACTGCCTCCAACCCATTGAGCGACGCTGAAACACGCGAGTGCCATAGTCAGAACAGGTAGCTGTTGCCATGTTTCAGTCACCCAGTCACGTTTCATACAAAAATGAAGAAGATGACCCCCACAAAACGCAAACCCACCCCCTACAATAACAGCAATGCCAATCTCTTTTGTGAGTAAAGTCAGCGCTAACAGGGTTGTACTCTCTTGACCATACTTTCCAGTTAGCAGCGCCAGTAAAATAAAAATAATCGGCACACAAATACCATCATTTAATCCGCTTTCAACGTTCAGCCCTTCACGGATATTAGCAGGCACATTCTCATTGGTGACCACCGCTTTACCTAATGCAGCATCAGTCGGCGCAAGCATTGTCGCAAGCAGAGCAACTTCTAATAACGCCAATTGGTCAAATATCAAAACGCCTAAACCGTAACCCAGTAAAATCGTCATGGGTAAACCAATCAACAATAAACGTCGGGGGATACCAATATTACGTTTTAATACACCCAAATTTGCATTCGAGGCATCTGTAAACAACAAAATAGCCAGTGTCAGCTCGGCCAGTGTACCTAGAATTTCTGTTTCGACACCGACGCCGATCAAGCCTAAACCAAGCGGGCCGAATAAAAGCCCAAATGCTGTAAATACAATGGCACCACTGGTAGACGTTTTCTCTAACCCTGCACTTGCAATGCTATAAAAAAACACAAAAATTGCAAAAATTGATAATGTTGCGTACATACGACTCCTTATTTAATAATCACTGTAAGCACTATCTCGGTAGAGCAACGAAAAATAATAGTTAGCCAGCAGTGGTCCGGCACAACATCACTGTATCCTCGGGTAGTAAAGTGTATAGGAAGCACAAAATAGGTTGGTTTGAACAGGGCATAACTTTATAAGGTATACCCAAGCTACCTCAATATGCTGATTCCTGCATCTTGAGGTGGTTTGGGTATATTTCCGAGCAGTCCGAATGACTCTGCTCGGAAATGAAAAAAGCAATGTATCCAACCCTTTTATTAATCAAGCAACTAAAAACCAGCTCAAATTAATTGACAGTCAAAATTAAAGCCCTCATGGTGTAGAGGTAAAAACAGTCGAATTTTTACTTTTTATTTTTTATCTGCCAAAACATCAAAAACGCTGTCTAAAACATTTGAATAATCCTGTACGGAGAAGGGCTCCAGCTTGAGGCCTATACTGCCGATACGAACCCATATTTTAACAATCTGAAATATCCCCCCCTCTTTATCAGCCACAGTTTCTACATTTTCGGCAAACAGAACATCTTCGTTTTTAAATTCAAGCAACTCGCCATGACTTGATAAGGGATTAATGCGCAAAAAAACTTTACCGGGATCAGATGCACTTAGTCTGGGCTCACCAATATAGGGTACAGCCTCCCCTAACAAACGGTTTCTATCTGAATACTTTTCAAGTGCATGTTCACTGGTAATCGCTTCAATAATCTTGGATATCATAACAATCCCCTTTTTGCGTCGCTTATTGTAAAAGTTAATGCCGCGTTCACTGGCGGGTAAGTTGGTGCTATTTTTGCTGCTTTTTCGTTTAGAAAAAACCGCGACAACCGTATCGAGTGCGCGAGCAGCAACTTAAAGGGCAACATATTGTGCTGTTTTAGTAAGTAATAAATGTGGATAGTTAGATCCAACTTCTCATTATCATCTACGACTACAGCAAAGCGATGAATGCTTTTACCTTTAAAGAATTATTTTTAACTGGTTTGAATTTTTATAATACAAACAAACCTTACATCCTTACCTTTTTTTTATCAAATGGTTACATTTCATAATAGGATTTGGCTGTTATAAAAAGACGGAAATTTTCCTATTTGCAGTAAAAGCACAGAATATAAGGGGAACTGAGCAAATTCGCAGACAGGCTCTGTGAGTTATGCGCCAGCAAAGTGTCACCTATGAACTTGACTGTACAAAAGCCTACCTTGAAAAGGTCAGCAGAAAGGCTAGAAGTTTTAAGCTAAATTAATCAAATAAAAAAAGGCGCTTAAAAAGCGCCCTTTGCCGTATTATTCAAAGTTCAATTTACTATTTACGTTTTACCGCTTTCGCATTCGGCATATCGGTAATTGAACCCTCATAAATTTCAGCCGCTAAACCAACTGATTCATGTAGTGTTGGATGCGCATGAATGGTTAATGCGATATCTTCTGCATCACAGCCCATCTCAATCGCCAGACCGATTTCACCTAATAGTTCACCTGCATTAGTACCCACTACGGCGCCACCAATTACGCGATCCGTCTCCTTATCAAAGATAAGCTTAGTCATACCCTCACTGCAATCAGATGCAATGGCACGACCGGAAGCAGCCCATGGGAAAACAGCTTTTTCATAGTTAATCCCCTGCTCTTTCGCTTCTTTTTCAGTCATCCCCACCCAAGCCATTTCCGGCTCAGTGTAAGCGATTGAAGGGATGGTTTTAGGATCAAAATAATGTTTTTTACCCGCAATAACTTCCGCAGCCACATGTCCTTCATGCACACCTTTATGTGCAAGCATAGGCTGACCGACGATATCGCCGATCGCATAAATATGCGGCACATTAGTCAGCATCTGTTTATCAACCTCAATAAAACCGCGCTCAGTAACAGTAATCCCGGCTTTTTCCGCATCAAACAAAAGACCATTTGGTACACGGCCAACAGCGACTAATACCGCATCATAAGGTTTCGGTTGGGCTGGTGCATTTTGACCTTCAAAAGAGACATAAAGCGCATCCTCTTTTGCTTCAACTGCGGTCACTTTAGTGGACAACATAATGTTGAATTTATTCTTCACTTTCTTAGTGTAAACCTGCACTATATCTATATCGGCAGCAGGTACCAGCTGGTCTGCAAATTCAACCACATCAACTTCTGAGCCTAATGATTTATACACGGTTCCCATTTCCAGTCCGATAATACCACCACCTAAAATAAGCAGACGTTTCGGCACGCAACGCAATTCAAGCGCATCAGTTGAATCCCATACACGATGATCATCATGCGGGATAAAGGGTAATTTAACCGGGCGCGAGCCCGCGGCAATAATGGCATTGTCAAAGCTAACAGTGGTTTTTTCATCGCCACCCTCGACCTCAATCGTATTAGCACCCGTGAATTTACCGAATCCATTCACTACGGTCACTTTACGCATCGATGCCATCCCTTTCAGGCCGCCAGTTAACTGCGAAACAACTTTATCCTTCCAGAGACGAATTTTATCGACATCCGTTGATGGCTCACCAAATAAAACACCGTGTTCAGCTAACGCTTTTGCTTCTTCTATTACTTTTGAAACATGTAGCAGTGCTTTTGATGGAATACATCCCACATTTAAACAAACACCGCCTAGCGTGCTGTATTTTTCTATTAATACTGTTTCTAAACCTAAATCAGCCGCGCGGAATGCTGCTGAGTATCCAGCAGGGCCTGAGCCTAATACCACAACTTGTGCTTTAATTTCTTTATTCATGTTGACCTCTATATTTTAGCCGTTACGCCAGAAAAACGGTTGAAGTTTTTCGAGTCTATTTTATTGATAAATAAATGCAAAACAAAGGGTCGACAAATGCCGACCTGTTAACACAATTATAAAATCAGCGTACGCAAATCAGATAGATAATTATTGATAGTAGTGATGAAACGAGCCCCCTCTGCACCATCAATAACACGGTGATCATAGGAAAGCGCTAGCGGAACCATTAGGCGGGGCTGGAACTCTTTGCCATTCCATAATGGTTTCATCGCAGACTTAGAGACGCCTAATATAGCCACTTCAGGTGCATTTACGATAGGGGTAAACTGTGTACCGCCGATACCACCAAGACTGGAGATAGTCATGCTACCGCCCTGCATATCTTTAGCCGTCAATTTACCCGCACGTGCTTTTTTAGATATTTCACCAATTTCACGCGAGATATCGTAGATCCCTTTATTTAATACATCCTTAACAACAGGCACAACCAGACCGTTCGGTGTATCTACCGCAATACCGACATTGATATATTTTTTCAGGATCAAACTTTCGCCATCATCTGATAGTGAAGAGTTGAAATTAGGATATTGTTGCAGTGCTTTAGCGACCGCTTTCATCATAAAGACTAACGGGCTAATTTTCAGACCTAAATCCTGCTTAACCGCAATTGCGTTCTGTTCTTTACGGAACGCTTCAAGTTCAGTGATATCCACTTCATCAAATTGTGTAACATGCGGTATGGTTACCCAGTTACGGTGCAGAGTAGGACCTGATATTTTTTGGATACGCGAAAGCGGCTTAACTTCAACTTCACCAAATTTAGCGAAATCAACTTTAGGAGAAGCCAGCACTTGTAAGCCGCCGCCACCGCCACCAGATTTAGCCAACAATAACTGTGCTTTAACATAAGTCTGTACATCTTCTTTCGTGGTACGACCTTTAATACCTGTTGCCGGTATAACGGCAAGATCCAGATTAAACTCACGCGCAGTTCGGCGCACCGAAGGCGATGCTTTGATTGAGCCGGCAATAGATACTTGTGAAGGGGATAGTTGCGCAGCTGGCGCAGCTTTTGCTGTTTCCACTACAGGAGCCGAGGCAGCTAGCGCAGCTTTTGGCGCTTCAACTACCGGCTCCGGCGCTGCTGCGCCCTGTACTTCAACCACTAAAATTAATGAACCTTCAGAAACTTTATCACCAGCAGCAACTTTAATTTCTTTCACTGTACCGGCAAATGGTGCAGGTACATCCATTGATGCTTTGTCACCTTCAACAGATAAAATATCCTGATCTTCAGTTATGCTATCGCCGACAGCAACCAATACCGCCGTCACTTCAACTTCGTCACCACCGATATCGGGCACAGATATCTCTTTTAATTGGCTAGTGGCAGCAGCAGCAGGCGTTTCAACCGCAGGAGCCGCTTCGGCAGCAGGCTCATCTGCAGCAGGCACATCTGCAGCAGGCGCATCCGCAGCAGAGCCTGCTACTTCAACGATCAATACAAGAGTACCTTCAGAAACACTGTCACCCACCTTTACTTTAATCTCTTTAACTGTGCCGGCAAGCGATGAGGGAACATCCATCGACGCTTTGTCACCTTCAATGGTTAATATATCTTGCTCTACAGCGATAGTGTCACCAACAGATACTAAAATATCAGTAATATCAGCCGCATCAGCACCAATATCAGGTAGTAAAAATTCTTTTAATTCAGACATAATGATTTTTCCTAATCAATAAAAGACGCTGTTATTGTTCAATAACAGCGAATTTAATTTACGCAAATAATGGGTTGGTTTTGTTTACATCGATAGCAAATTTAGCGATTGCTTGAGTGACGACGCTACGTTCGATATCACCACGCTTGGCAAGCTCAGCTAATGCCGCAACAACAACATAACCGGCATTAACTTCAAAGTGACGACGTAAATTTTCACGGCTGTCACTGCGACCGAAACCATCGGTACCAAGCACTTTATATGAATCACTCGGGATAAATGCACGTACTTGCTCAGCGTAGTTTTTCATGTAATCCGTTGCCGCAATGGTTGGCTCATCACCTAATACTTGAGTAATGTACGCCACCTTTTGCTCCGCTTCCGGGTTTAACATATTGTTTCGCTCTATATCCTGACCTTCACGCGTTAACTCATTAAATGAAGTCACCGAGAAAACGTCAGACGCTACATTATATTCTTCGCTTAGAATGACAGCCGCTCTACGCACTTCATTCATAATAGTACCTGAACTTAATAACTGTACCTTATTGCTACCAGCATGCGACTCAAGTTTGTAGATACCTTTACGAATACCCGCTTCAGCGCCTTCAGGCATTGCCGGCATAGCGTAGTTTTCATTCATGACCGTTAAGTAGTAGAAAACATTCTCCTGCTTCTCACCGTACATACGCTCAATACCATCTTGAATGATAACGGCCAGCTCGTAAACAAAGGTCGGATCATAAGAGATACAGTTAGGGATAGTATTTGCCTGAATGTGACTGTGACCATCTTCATGCTGTAAACCTTCACCATTTAGCGTAGTACGACCAGCAGTCGCACCGACTAAGAAACCACGAGCCTGTTGGTCACCCGCCATCCACGCCATATCACCAATACGTTGAAAACCAAACATAGAGTAGTAGATATAGAATGGAATCATCGGCAGATCATTAGTGCTGTAAGAGGTAGCAGCCGCCACCCAGGAAGACATTGAACCTAATTCATTGATCCCTTCCTGCAATACCTGACCCGATTTCGTTTCTTTGTAATAAGAAACGACGCCGCGATCTTCTGGTGTATATTCCTGACCATCGGGATTGTAGATACCGACTTGACGGAACAGACCTTCCATACCAAAAGTACGTCCTTCATCGGCAATGATGGGTACAATGTTTTTACCTATATTTTTGTCTTTTAATAGAAGGTTTAGAATACGCACGTAAGCCATGGTCGTTGAGATTTCACGTTTTTGCTCTTGTAAAAGCGGTGCAAATTTCTCCAGCGCTGGTACCGCAAGTGTTCCGGAAAACTTAGTGGAACGTTTCGGTGTGTAACCTAAGAGCGCTTCACGATGACCGTGTAAGTATTTGTATTCCTCCGATCCCTCTTCTAGTGTTAAGTACGGCAGTGTTGCCGCTTTCTCATCACTTAACAGGTCTTGCAGGCCTAAACGGTCACGTAAACTTTGAATATGTGATTCGTTCATTTTTTTCACGCCGTGAGCAATGTTTTTACCCTCAGCCGCTGCGCCCATACCGTAACCTTTAACGGTTTTAGCTAAGATAACCGTTGGTTTGCCTTTCGTATCCACAGCATTTTTAAATGCCGCATAGACTTTAGATGAATCATGCCCCCCCCGCTGCAGTGCGAAGATCTCTTGATCTGTCCATGTTGCCACTAATGCCGCTGTTTCGGGGTATTTACCAAAGAAATGTTCACGAACGTAAGCACCATCTTTTGATTTGAAGTTTTGATAATCACCATCAACAGTCTCTTCCATTAACTGCAATAGTCTACCCGATGCATCCTGCGCAAGCAGAGAATCCCAGTTGCCACCCCAGATAACTTTGACGACATTCCAGCCGGCACCATTAAACAGCCCTTCAAGCTCTTGAATAATGCTACCGTTACCCATTACCGGCCCATCTAAACGCTGTAAATTACAGTTAATTAAGAAACACAAGTTATCCAGTTTCTCACGCGCTGCAAATGATAAAGAACCACGCGATTCCGGCTCATCCATCTCACCGTCACCCAGGAAAGCATAAACGCGCTGATTAGAGGTTGGTTTTAAACCACGACCATCAAGATATTTTAAGAAACGTGCCTGGTATATAGAAGCGATTGGACCCAGTCCCATGGAAACAGTGGGGAACTGCCAAAATTCAGGTAATAGTTTCGGATGCGGATAGGAAGGTAACCCTTTACCATCAACTTCTTGACGGAAGTTATCAAGTTGCTCAGCGGTTAAACGACCTTCAAGAAATGCACGCGCATAGATACCTGGAGAGATATGACCCTGGTAATAAACTAAATCACCGCCATCGGTTTCATTCGCTGCACGAAAGAAATGGTTAAAACAGACTTCATAGAATGCCGCCGCTGACTGGTAAGAGGCCATGTGACCACCTAAATCCAGATCTTTTTTCGAGGCGCGCATCACTATCATGATCGCATTCCAACGGATAATAGAACGAATGCGACGTTCTATATCGAAATCCCCCGGATATGCCGGCTGTTTTGCCAACGGAATAGTATTAATATAACTTGTATTAATATCCGTTGGTAACTTAACACCCTCTATGCGGGCTTGTTCGGTTATTTTTTTAATGATGAACTGAGCACGTTCAGTCCCTTCATCTTCAAGAATTGTTGCCAGGGCATCAAGCCATTCTGACGTTTCTTGTGCATCAATATCATTTAGGATGTCAGTCATGACATTTTCCTTCTTATCACTAGAAAATCTTAACCCTAAGGTTAAGCGTTTTATGTATAACCATTTAGATTAACCATTACCTGTTTTACAACACGTTTTGGATAATGCCGTTTCGGCAATAAGTAATCTAAATAGTTACTTGATTGAGCTGTTTTTTAGTAAGTTAAAAACGCCCTAATGCGCGTTTAAATGAACTCTCTTCACGTAACATCACCAGACGTGTTTCTTCGATATAAATCAGATGTAGTGCAGATGCTTGCTGCGCGCTTGACGGCTGCTTAGAAAGGATAGCATCAAGCAGCTGCAGACGATGTTGATGAATTTTTTCGGCAACTTCGGGATAACCGTAAAGTTGTTGCACATTATCTGCAATATTTTTTTCCAGAAGGGGCTGAATACCGCGCGCTAAATGTAAAAAGACCACATTGTGAGAGGCCTCTATTACCGACAGATAAAACTGTGCAACGTGCTGAATCTCTTGTTCTATATCGCGGGCTTGACGGGATTTCTCGATCGCTGCAAAACTACTTTTTATTTTTTCAAAATCAGCAGATGTACCACGCAGCGCGGCGTAATACGCAGAAACACCTTCCAGTGCATAACGAAATTCAAGCAAGTCATATTGAGATTCGGGATGGGTATTTAACAGTTCAAATAGGGGGTCGGTCAACTGCTTACGCAACTTTTCTATTACGTAGGTTCCGCCGCCGTGACGACGCATCAGTAACCCTTTCGATTCTAAGCGCTGGATGGCTTCACGCAGTGAGGGACGGGAAACATCAAACTGAATAGCCAGCTCCCGTTCCGAAGGTAATTTTTCACCGAGCTCCAAAGAGCCATCTAGAATCATGCTTTCAAGACTATTTTCAATCATATCTGCAAGTTTGGGTTGTTTGATCTTTGCGTAACTCATAATGCCCTTAATAAACAGAAACTTTGTCGGCAAGCTCATTGGTATTACCATTTTACTTTTAGTCATGTAAATTAACAATTATTTTGCCATGCGTCTAGCGAATATTGATATAAATCAAAAAATATCACTATCTATTGAAAAACCTCACTACCTATTGAGAGAAAAGAGAGCATTTAATTTTGCAGCAGAAAAAAGGTAAGACCAATCCGCCTGACATGTTAATAAATTGTAAATGTACGCGTGCTTTAGTTCACAACTGGAATCACAACTTTATTACCGGATAGGCGGGTGCCATAAAGAAGGCATTATAAGTCTTCTAGCTAACATCCCACCGGCCCTAGTATGTTAAATATAACTATGATTTAATTAATGCATCATATCTATTTGAATTATCACAATGTTATTTCGTGTTATAGAAATTCTATTTCCTATGTTTGCAGTTGTCGTAGCCGGTTATATTTGCGCACGTCGAACTTCAATCAATATGGGCTCAATCAACAAACTGAATTTAGATTACTTTGCCCCGGCACTTGTTTTTGCTTCTCTGGTAAATATGCCGTTGGGAACAAAGCAGGTAAACCTAATTGCAGCGAGTCTTATTGCAGTCTTACTTCCCGGTTTACTAATGTGGATAATATGTCGCATTTATCGTTTGGATCTGAAGGTATGGATACCACCCCACATGTTTCGCAACAGCGGCAATTTGGCGATCCCTCTTTTTGTGTATACTTTTGGGGAGATGGTTAAGGGGAATGCCGTATTATTGATGGTGCTGTCAACTTGCGTACAGATGACCTTAGGGCTTTTTATCGTCAGCGGGGCAAATAAGCAGGGAATAAAACAATTACTAAAAATGCCGATCATATATGCAACTATGGTTGCATTAACACTGAATCTATCCGATCTGCATGTCTGGAAACCACTCTTGGAAGCAGCAAGCTTACTCGGTGAAAGCGCCATTCCATTAATGCTATTTTCTTTAGGCGCTCAGCTGATTTATCTAAATCGCTCGGGCTTAAAAATTGGCCTGATTAGCACAGTCACCTCGCTACTTACCGGCGCAATCTCTTTTGCCGTAATACTGTGGTTAATTCCGTTAGCACATATCGAGCTGCAAATGATGGTACTTTTTACCATGTTACCACCCGCTGTTATGAATTATTTATTTGCAGAGAGGTATAAACTTGATGGCCCTACCGTTGCCGCTATGGTGCTTTACGGCAACGTTTTATCCTTGTTTACCATGCCGATACTACTCTGGCTTGCATTAACAATACTGTGAGTTTTTTATAGACTTGCAATCAAGGACACGGCTTGCTTAGCGAGCTCAGTCACCTTCGCCCAATCACCTCTTTCAATAGCATCATGAGGTAGCATCCAGGAACCACCCACTGTTAACACACAATTTAGTGCCATATAGTCAGCAACATTGCTAGGACTTATTCCCCCCGTCGGGCAAAAACGCACCTGAGGTAACGGCCCTGCTATTGCCTTTAACGCAGCCGCGCCACCATTTGCCTCGGCCGGAAAAAATTTCAGATGATCATAACCTAATTCTAAGGCGGTAATAATCTCAGAAGGAGTTGAAACACCGGGAATCAAGGGTGCATAGCCCGTTTTGGCATGCTCTAATAATCGTTGGCTGTATCCGGGAGAGATAATAAATTTCGCCCCGGCTGCAACGGCAGCATCATATTGTTGCGCATTGATGATAGTGCCAGCCCCGATCATTGCCTCAGGCATCGCTGTCGCGATAGCTTTAATAGCCTCTAAAGCGACCGCTGTTCTTAAGGTCACCTCAAAAATGTTAATCCCCCCCGCCGCCAGCGCCCTGGCCATTGGCAGTGCATCTTCAATATTATTGATTACCATCACAGGTACAACTGGTGATTGAGCAAAAACCTGTGCAGGTGAGATAGTCCAATTCATGTTAACTCCTTATTGATTACTAGCATTGGTACAACAGGTGATTGAGCAAAAACCTCTGCAGCTGAGATAGTCCAATTCATGTTAACTCCTTATTGATTAAAATAGTCGCGCCTGTTTTGCGCTTGATACCAGGTTACGAAATAATGAGAACAGCTATCGGCCTGCGTAACATGCTCATGATCTAAATAAGATCAAACAAAGCACGGTTACTGAACTCTGTTTTAACACAAAGGCTGCCGTTATGGCGTGCACATCACGGTTTAATTGCCTGCAACGGAGAGATTAACAGAGCTAGGGCTTTAAAGCAGCAGTGCAGCACTTTTGTGCGCTGCTATAGCAAGGCATAAATGCACTTAAAAACCTTCTAAAACAGCCATTACCTATGGTTATAAGAAGTGAAACCGATACATAGTCCAGACAGCAACAACTGTTTTTAGCAAAAAAAACGGTGGCACAAGGCCACCGTAAAAAGGTTTAACAGAAACATTGAGGGAGCAAACTATTGCATGGAGAGAGACGCAATAATCATAGCCTTAGAACCAAGTTTCCATCTGCATTCCAACGATAAATTCACCACCGTCACCCATAGTGCTGGCATCATCCGCTACGCTCACTGAGTAGTTATCCAACGCTTCGCTCCAATCCACATATGAACCTGTTACGCGAATTTCAGGACGTTCAAAGAAACCGGCTGCGGTGTCTAATTTAAAGGTGGGTGCAACAGTAACTTTGTAATAACTGCCATCAGCCTGCGTTGTGCCGTTATCTAGATCCATATATTGTAATGAACCTTCGTAAACCATTTCAAAGTTTTGAGTAAGCTCTTGTGCCATACGTACATTGACTGTCGCCCATGTAAACTCATCACCCTCGACAAATCTATCTTGGCTATATTCAGCCAAAAGAGCAGGCGCGATACGCCAGTTATCCGCAAACTTAGTTACACCGTAACTAAATACGCGCACCGCGTTTGCATCTTTATAAAGCCCGCCATTTGAACCGATGCCTTTAAGCTCAGCCCCTAAACCATTACCAACTAACACCCCTGTTTTAGAGAAGCCGTCATTTAGACCGTAGAAACTGCTCGCATGGTAAGCCAGTAATGCATGGAAACCATTATCGGCACTATCTGCACTTCTCTCTTCATTATCAGCTGCTGTCATCGCGCTTAACATTAACTGCCACGGTCCCATATGGTTATTCATAGTGACAATATAGTTTTCAACATCGGTACCATCGCTGTCGATTGCGCCGAAATCACGCCCATAGAGTGAGACATCAGTTTTCCAATCATCACCAAGCTGAACATCATAAAGACCGATACCTGTTCCTGATAGGAAAACAATATCGCTGTCTACAAAATGAATATCGAAGTTATTTCTGTCAAAACGTTTACCCGCCCAGATAGACGCATTTTCAAATGCGCCTGTAAATGATGCTAAGTTGCCGAGTTCAGCATAAACCTGACGCACATTCAGTTGTGATTCTGAGCCAGTCCATTCATTACTGGTTTCAACACTGTCTGCCAACATGATCTTGTATTTTGACCAAGAGCCATCTTCATTGGTACTCTTATGCACCAAATTAGATTCAACATAGGTATCATCTTCAAGACCCAGACGACCAACGGCACCGCCGAGTGCACCTGCTGCTGTCATATACGGGCCAGTACCCGTTGCGCCGTTTAGATTATCATTCATTAACAAACCTGAACGTGCATACCCGTGAAATTCAAAACCAGAGGCTTTTTTATCGGCAGTAGTTGCCACCTGTTCCGCTTTTACCAAGCGTTCTTCTAATTTAGTGATTCTTTGCTCTAAATCAGTAACATCATCTTGTGCCCATACAGCGCATGAGCCGCTAACAGCAAAACCAACTGCTAGTGAGAGTAAGCTTTTTTTCATTATGTTTTTCATCGTTCCATTTCTCCTAATTACGAGGTATACCTGATTAAGTCAGGCGTTTTTTTTACTTCCAGTAAAAATTTTCAAACACATTAAAGTGAATAAAAAGACAGACTTACTCTCAAACATAGGTTTCAAATAAGCCTGCCATCTCTGCAGTTATTCTTGCGAATTAACAAAGGGTGATGCTGCTTTATGCAATAACCAACATGCGTCAAAATCGACCTGACCTGTTGAGCTTATTGCGGTTGCCTTTTCAGGGGTAAAAATACGCGCTGACATCACGGCCGCGCCATTATTGATAAACAGTTCCAGCGAGGAGTTATCCGACAATATATGTAACTGCACAGATTCAGACTCGAGAAGGGGCAATTCTCTAATAGTGTCACCCACACGCAACAGGGTATTGGCTCTGTCGAAATAGAGGGTTTTCGTTTCTTTATCTAAGCGGATTTCACAATACCCAGACTCAGACTGATGCAGACGCAATGAACTTCCCCACCCCATAGTGACTTTTAGCTCGAATGTTTTGCTTTGCAGGTCAAAAACGCTCTCACCTGCCGGTATATAAACAGCATCACCGCGCAGCGATTGCAGCTCCTTGAGAGGCTGCTGTATTAACTGACCGTTTTCATAAGATAACTGGCGAAGCGTTGTTAACTGATGGAGCCAGCCGTTATCTACGCTCGGATGATCAATTTCATCAGGCAATCCCATCCAGGCACACATGACGCGACGTCCGTCGACAGTTTGTAATGACTGCGGCGCATAAAAATCAAAACCATGATCCAGCGGCTGGCCATCACAGAGCTGTACTTTCCCGTCATTATCAATAGCAGCCTTAAAGATGCAGTTATGATGTTTAACCGTATGACTCGGATAAGGGGATGAAATACCCTGCGGGCAAATAACAATAAAATCCTGATTATTTAAGGTAAAGAAATCAGGGCATTCCCACATATAACCAAAATCACCTAATTCATCACCACACAAAGCAACAAAGGTCCATTTTTTGAGATCGTTTGACCTATAGATAGCTAAACGGCCAATTTCATCTTCACGCTGCGCGCCGAGTAACATTAACCAGTAATCATTGTGACGAATAACCTTAGGATCGCGGCAATGCGGCGTCACACCTGGCGGCAACTCGGTGATAACCGGCCCCTGTTTGGTAAAGTTAATCGCATCACTTGAGGTCGCTAAACATTGCGTCGTGTGTCTGTCTCGATTCTCACCAACACGCACATTTCCGGTATAGAAAAGCATAAGCTCTTCGCCCTGACTGACGGCATGACCGGAGAAAACACCATGACTGTCAAACCAATCTGAGGGCGTTAGGGAAAGCGATTGCCACTGCCAGTTCACTAAATCTTTGCTGGTCAGATGGGTCCAGTATTTATCTTTATGCTCACAGCCATAGGGATATAACTGGTAAAACAGATGGTACTGCCCCTGATGATAGATAAAACCATTCGGATCATTCAAAAGTCCCTGCGGCGGAGAGATATGCCAGTCGGGACGATGCGGGCAGTGAACAGGCTGAAGATAGTGCTGTGCATCTGCTAACTGCTGCTGCGCAATCAACTTTCCGGCTTGCAGCAACTGCTGCTTAAGCTCATCGGCAGGTGCAACAGCATCTTTACAATAGGTCACTTGCTGTAACGCTGAATCGTAACTGTTTTGCGCTGATTGAGTGGATAATAAACTGCAATCTCTGATTTCTATGATAATTCGGGTATCTGGGCTTAAAATGCGCACAACATTTTCAAGGCCACCACACTCATCAATAACGGATAATAACGACATACACCACCTTTTCTTTGGGAACGTTTGCAAAGATAGTTGTAAACATTTTATTTTGCAAGGAATAGACAAAGATGGTTGCGAAAAATAGGAGCGAGATCTCGTTTTATAGTTCAAGCACAGGTGAGGAAAGCACCCTGTTAAGGTGCGCTAGATAGTCGTTTTTAGCAGCTTTGGCGATCAATAATATCGAAACTAAGCACTAATTTACTGACCTCCGCATGCTTGTTCTGAATCAGATCAAGCAGCATGATTGCTGACTTTTTCCCTGATAATTCAAAGGCATAGTTAAATGTAGATAAACTAGGTGTACACACTTGGCCTAACTCATCATTACCCACGCCGAGCACTTTAATATCTTTTCCGGGTACTTTATTAAACTCAGTGATCGCTTTCATTGCACCGATTGCGATTCTATCCGTTGCGCAAAATAAACCATCTAGTTGCGGCCAGTCGAGTAGTAATTTTTTTGTCTGCTGGTAGCCTGATTCAATGGAAAACTCACCACGGCTGTGAAAAATAGGTAAGATCTGTTTGGCATGTTGTAATGACTGTTGCAGTCCCTGAAAACGATATTGATCAACCGCAATATCTTGACTATTTACCCCGATAAAACCAATATTTAACGCGCCAGACTCAATAAGTCGCATACCGGCACTAAAACCAACGCGCAGATCATCATGAATAACACTGGGAATATTAAACAGTGAACCATCCTGTCCAATTAAAACAATCGGTACAACAGAACGGCTAATGGCCTCAACCAAAGCCGTATCTAAATGGGTTGCATAAAGCAATATTCCTTCAACACGGCGTTGATTAAAACGCGTTATATACTCAATTTCTTTGCCGTTATCCTGATGGCTATTGGCCAGTAACAGATGCTTTCCGGCATCTTCAAACACCCCGCTCATCCCCTCCAACCCTTGCGATACAGCGTTTGATGATATTCTCGGCGCAATCACACCAATTAAACTGGTCTTTTGTGATTTCAGATCACGGGCAACTTGATTGGCCATATAACCGCATTCAGCAATCGCTTTTTGCACTTTTTCTTTGGTACTTGTTTTAACACCGTATTCATTATTAATAACACGAGATACCGTAGATTTTGAGACGCCAGCTAATTTTGCTACCGCATGCAGTCCTGACATAGTTTTATCCTATAATTTTAAATAGTTACGATGAATAATAACAAAAGCAATGAGAACCAACAAATTCAGACACGAATGTAATTGATACACAAAAAAAGATCGAAATCACATTTATTCGATAAACCGCTTGAAAAAAATACGGTATTGGCCAAGAATTAATCTTGCAAACGTTCCCGAAAGTTAATTAACCTGTTTATTAACTAATATATAAATGATAACACGGAGTAAGTTATGAATTATCCTAAAATCGCAGCCGAGCTGATAGAAATGCTCGGCGGCAAAAACAATATTAAAGCATTGGCGCATTGTGCTACCCGCTTGCGCCTGGCAATTGATGATGAATCGTTAATTGATGAACAAGGCATTGACTCACTGGAAGGTGTTAAAGGGCAATTTAAAGTTGCAGGTCAGTACCAAATCATTTTTGGCTCAGGCATAGTCAACCAAGTTTATGCGCAAATGGCAAAACTGACCGGTCTGGAAGAGATGAGCACCAAAGAGGTGGCTTCTGCGGGTGCCGAGAAACAAAATATTATCCAGCAGGCGGTTAAAGGTTTGTCAGATATATTTGTCCCAATTATCCCCGCTATTGTTGCCGGCGGTCTGTTAATGGGGATCTTTAATGTATTAGTTGCGCCCGGGTTATTTATTGACGGCAAATCACTGGTTGATGCAAATCCGGGTATTGCCGATCTTGCTGCTATGATCAACACTTTTGCAAACGCACCTTTTGTCTTCCTGCCTATACTTATTGCATTTTCTGCAAGCAAAAAATTTGGCGGGAACCCGTTCTTAGGCGCGGCGCTGGGCATGTTAATGGTTCATCCCGATCTGCTTAACGGCTGGGGGTTTGGCGGCGCAGTTGTTGCTGGTGATATCCCGGTTTGGAATATCCTTGGTTTGGAAATCCAAAAAGTGGGTTACCAGGGGTCTGTTCTCCCTGTATTAGTGGCGACGTTTATCTTGGCGAAGGTTGAAAATGGCTTACGCAGATTTATTCCTTCGGTATTGGATAACCTATTAACACCACTGCTTGCTCTGTTTATCACAGGCGTAATTACCTTTACCATAGTCGGTCCGTTCACGCGTGATCTCGGCTTCCTGTTAGGTGACGGCCTAAACTGGTTATACGATTCTGCAGGCTTCATCGGTGGCGCAGTGTTTGGTTTCATGTATGCACCTTTTGTAATAACCGGTATGCATCACAGCTTTATCGCCATTGAAATACAACTGCTTGCTGATGTTGCAGTGACTGGCGGTACCTTTATCTTCCCTATCGCTGCTATGTCAAATATTGCGCAAGGCGGCGCTGCATTAGCAGTCGGATTTACGACTAAGGATATCAAACTTAAAGGTATTGCAATCCCATCTGGTGTCACTGCGCTATTGGGTATTACTGAGCCTGCTATGTTTGGTGTGAACTTGAAACTTCGCTACCCGTTTATCGCGGCAATTTGTGCGGCAGCTGCTGCAAGTGCATTTATCACGCTGTTTAATGTGAAAGCGAGTGCATTAGGTGCTGCCGGTTTACCAGGTATCATCTCTATCCGGACGGGCGATGTTACCCCTTATGTGATTGGTATGGCGATTGCGTTTGCAACTGCATTTGCATTAACAATAGTGCTGGGTGCACGCGCTAAAGCAAAAAGTGAAAAACAAGCTAAAGCGATGCAACAAGCGACTGCATAATCGTCATTCGTTACTCATTGAAAAAACCAGTCACTAGCGACTGGTTTTTTTACAAAAATAAAGGAGTTGTTATGAATAGAGTTTGGGTTAGCGGTGATGCCGTTGTAGATTTAATTCCAGATAGCACAACGAGCTACCTGAAATGTCCGGGCGGCGCCCCAGCGAATGTGGCGGTTGCCGTATCCCGTTTAGGTGGCGACAGTGCGTTTTTTGGCCGTGTTGGAGACGATCCATTCGGACGATTTATGCAAGAGACGCTCTGCAGCGAAGGCGTCAATACTGATTTTATGGTAATTGATCAAGCGCAGCGTACCTCCACAGTGGTAGTCGATTTAGATGACAGCGGTGAGCGCAGTTTCACCTTTATGGTAAAACCCAGTGCGGATCAGTTTATGCAGCCGTCTGATATTCCCCTATTTTCAGAAAATCAGTGGTTACATATTTGCTCTATTGCACTGGCGAATGAGCCCAGCCGCAGCAGTACGTTTCTAGCCATGCGCCAGATTAAAGACGCAGGTGGATTTATCAGTTTTGATCCCAACTTGCGTGATGATGTATGGGCAGATCAAAGTGAAATCAGAGCGGTTGTATTAGATGCAGTTGCCATGGCGGATGTGGTTAAATTTTCCGATGATGAGTTACTGTTTTTAACCAAAACGAATAGCCTAGAAGCGGGATTGGCTGCAATTAAAAAGTATCACAATAAGTTAGTTTTAATTACGCAGGGGGCAAAAGGCGCACTGCTCATTACCGAAAATAATCAGGAGCTGATTGCAGGTAAAGCAGTAAAACCTGTTGATACTACGGGTGCAGGTGACGCATTTGTGGGCGGACTTATCACCTATCTTGCACAAAGTGATTGCTGGAGTGATATTGAGCAGATTCGTGAAGCCGTTAAATGGGCAAACGGCTGCGGCGCATTAGCGACAACCCAGAAAGGGGCGATGACGGCGCTACCACTGCGCAACGAGCTTAAGCAATACCTGCTTAATTAGCATAAAAAAGTTTCACCCTATCAGGAGAATATATTGTGAGTGTAAAGAAAAGATTGGCAAGCCCAGAACGTTTAGTCAAGTGGATAAAGTATGTGCTTTATGCTCAAATATTCATTGCCGTTTTAGCGATTATATTGGGACTGATAGAGCGCCACTCATTATCTGCTTATCAGGACGGCATTTACAACTCCCTAGAAGAAGCCTTTAACGATGCACAGCTTGCCATTACTCTACTACAGGGAGTGGGTATACTCTCCTTAATTGCATTTATTGCCTCTGCGCTATTGATCCTGCCGTGGATCTATAGAGCCAATAAGAATGCCCACCAGCTTGGCGCGCAGAATATGAGTTATACGCCAGCCTGGTCGATAGCCTATTATGTTATTCCTATTTTTAATCTATGGAAGCCTTATCAGGCAATGAAAGAGATCTGGATGACCAGTAACAACCCCAGTAATTGGCGCGCAGGCAAAACGTCGCTCATTTTACCGATTTGGTGGGGATTATGGATCACCTCTAATCTATTGGGTCAGTCTGTTTTTCGTTTATCTGCAACGGCCGAATCACTGCCTGAACTATTTAATCTCAATCTACTCTCGCAACTTTCTAATATCTTGGATATTCCACTTGCGTTAGTAACACTGGCAATGATAACAACCATTCAGCGGATGCAATGCAGCCACCAATAGTGCCATAAAGGGCTATCAAAAATTGCCTTAAAAGAATAACGCGGAAAACTAGTCCGCTAATAACTGCAAATAATAATCCCAGTCAAAGCCGCTGCCGGGATCACTTTTTCGTCCCGGCGCAATATCGCTATGGCCAACAATACGCTCTTTAGTTATACCCGGATAACGTCCTTGCAGCTCTGCGGTCAGTGCCACCAGCGCCCTGTACTGCGCCTGCGTATAGGCTGTTCTGTCCGTCCCTTCAAGCTCTATACCAATCGAATAGTCGTTACACTGGGCAACGCCTGCAAAACTTGACGCGCCGGCATGCCAGGCGCGTTTTTCAAAAGAGACATATTGCTCAACGGCGCCATCGCGGCGAATAACGCTGTGCGCGGAAACTTCCAGCGCGGCTAAATCGGCAAAACTCGGGTGCGCCGTACAGTCTAAACAACCGCTAAAAAGCTGCTCAATAGCCTGGCCGCCATAATGGCCTTCCGGCAGGCTAATACAATGAATCACTAATAAAGTTACTGCACAGCCATCAGGCCGCTCATTAAAAAAAGGAGAGGCGATCTGTTTAGCGCCTTGATAAAAACCTAATTGATTGATCACTCACTGCCCTGCCAGGTAAAAATCACATAACGCTATCATAACGTAAAATAAGGGCGAAAAAAAAGGCGCTCAATGCGCCTTTCTCAATAACAGATAAATAGCTTGCGCTTATTCCCACTCAATGGTCGCAGGCGGTTTGCCTGACACATCGTAGACCACACGTGAGATACCATCTATTTCATTGATAATGCGGTTTGATACATGACCGATTAAATCGTACGGCAGATGTGACCAGCGCGCAGTCATAAAGTCGATCGTTTCAACACAGCGCAGTGAAACCACCCAATCATATTTACGGCAATCGCCCATAACACCCACAGAGCGTACCGGCAGGAAGACCACAAATGCCTGGCTGACTTTATGGTAAAGTTCCGCTTTATGCAGCTCTTCGATAAAGATTGCATCAGCGCGGCGCAGCAGGTCGCAATACTCTTTCTTCACTTCACCCAACACGCGCACACCTAGACCAGGTCCAGGGAACGGATGACGGTAAAGCATATTGTACGGCAGACCCAATTCTAAACCAATTTTGCGCACTTCATCTTTAAACAGTTCACGCAGTGGCTCAACCAGCCCCATCGCCATATCATCGGGTAATCCGCCAACATTATGGTGAGATTTAATAACATGCGCTTTACCCGTTTTAGAGGCTGCTGATTCGATAACATCCGGGTAGATAGTGCCTTGTGCCAGCCATTTTGCATTGGCTAATTTTTTTGATTCTTCATCAAAAATTTCCACAAATACACGGCCGATTATTTTACGTTTCGCTTCCGGATCACTTTCACCCGCCATCTGCTCTAAAAAGCGATGTTCAGCATTAACATGAATAATTTTTAAGCCGAAGTGATTGCCAAACATCTCCATAACCTGTTGCCCTTCGTTTAAACGAAGTAAACCGTTATCCACAAATACACAGGTAAGTTTGTCGCCAATCGCACGTTGTAGCAGCATAGCAACAACCGAGGAATCCACCCCGCCGGAAAGGCCTAAGATCACTTCATCATCACCGATCTTCTCTTTCATGCGCGCAATCGCATCTTCAATAATTGAAGCGGCCGTCCACAAGGTTTCACAATTACAGATATCAACAGCAAAATGACGTAACATGCGCTCGCCCTGACGAGTATGCGTTACCTCAGGGTGGAACTGTACGCCGTAAAAACGTTTCTCTTCATTGGCAATCGCAGCAAACTCACACGTTGCAGTATTAGCAACAGTAACAAAGCCCTCAGGGATGGCAGACACTTTATCGCCGTGGCTCATCCATACATCTAACAGTGCATTGCCGTTCTCTGCAACCGCATCTTCAATAGATTTGAATAGCTCAGACGCATTTTTAACTTCAATTTGCGCGTAGCCAAATTCGCCTTCACCTTCACCTTTAATAACCGTGCCGCCAAGTTGCTCAGACATGGTCTGCATACCGTAACAGATACCCAATACCGGCACGCCAGCAGTAAAAACATAGTCAGGCGCGCGTGGAGAGTCAGCGGCGATGACGCTTTCAGGACCACCGGCTAAAATAATACCGTTAGGGTTAAAATCCTTAATATCCTGCTCGTCAACATCCCAGCTCCAAAGCTCACAGTAAACACCTATTTCGCGGATACGACGCGCGATTAATTGTGTGTATTGAGAGCCAAAATCCAAAATAAGAATTCGCTGCTCATGAATGTTTTTACTCATTAAATAATCCTTTTTTATAAAGAATAAAAGAGGGCAATGCCCTCTTTTAAAATACCCTGTTTATTGGTTTATTATCTGGCGGTATAGTTAGGCGCTTCTTTTGTGATGGCAACATCATGCACGTGGCTTTCGCTCATACCCGCACTGGTTATTTTCACAAACATAGCTTTGGTATTCATCTCATGGATTGTTGCACAACCCGTTAACCCCATTGATGAACGCACGCCACCCATCTGCTGATGGATAATCTCTTTCACTTTGCCTTTATAAGCAACGCGCCCTTCAATACCTTCCGGTACGAGTTTATCTGCCGCGTTATCTGACTGAAAGTAACGATCTGATGAGCCTTCTGACATAGCGGCCAATGATCCCATGCCGCGGTAAGATTTGTATGAGCGGCCCTGGTATAAAATAATTTCCCCAGGCGACTCTTCAGTACCGGCGAACATGCTGCCCACCATGACACATGATGCGCCAGCAGCTAATGCTTTAGCGATATCACCCGAGAAACGAATACCGCCGTCGGCAATCACTGGAATCCCCGTACCTTCAAGTGCATCAACCGCATCAGAAATAGCTGTTATCTGCGGCACACCGACACCCGTCACGATACGTGTTGTACAGATGGAACCTGGGCCGACGCCGACTTTAACCGCACTACAACCGGCTTCTACCAGTGCTAATGCACCTGCCGCTGTGGCAACGTTACCACCGATAATTTGCAGTGTAGGATAGTTTGCACGGGTTGCTTTAATACGATCTAACACACCTTGAGAATGGCCGTGTGAAGAGTCGATTAACAGTACATCCACACCTGCGTCAACTAATGCAGCAATACGCTCTTCATTACCCGCACCCGCGCCAACAGCCGCGCCCACACGTAAACGACCAAATTCATCTTTACAGGCATTGGGTTTCTGCTCAGCTTTACGGAAATCTTTAACTGTGATCATGCCGCACAGTTTAAAGTTATCATCGGTTAATAATACTTTTTCAATACGGTGCTTGTGCATTAATGCTTCGACTTCATCACGCGGCGTATTTGATTTAGCTGTCACCAAATCATTTTTTCCGGTCATAACTGAAGAGACAGGTTTGTTTAGATCAATTTCAAACAATACGTCACGTCCGGTGATAATGCCCACTAATTCCCCCGTTTTTTCAACAACCGGGTAACCCGCAAAGCCATTATGCTCGGTTAATTCTTTGACTTGAGCCAATGTCGTACTAGGAGAAACAGTAACGGGTTTTGCAACCACACCATTTTCGTGAATTTTAACTAATCTCACCTGCTCTGCCTGCAGCGCAATGGACATGTTTTTATGAATAAAACCCATACCACCTTCCTGCGCTAAAGCGATCGCAAAACGCGCTTCAGTAACAGTGTCCATAGCTGCAGAAACAACTGGAATATTTAATGATATGGTTGGAGTCAATTGCGTTTTTAAGTCCGCAGTATTTGGAAGTACAGTCGAATGACTTGGCACTAATAATACATCATCAAATGTTAATGCATCTTTGGCAATTCGTAACATTGCAATATCTCACTTATAGTTGGGAGGGTTTTTCAATATACTCAAATTTCTGAGTATGATATTGCGCTGGGATTTTAATCGTTCTGTGAGCTAACTACAATTAAAAATTCACTTGTTAAGCAACTCTTTTTAACAATTTATAAATAATGTTAAGATTCAGCTCACTTTTCACGGCTAACAAATTGCGATAAACAATAATGATCTCACAAAATAAGAATATCTATAGTGTTAGCAGCCTTAACCGCGCAGCTAAATCACTATTAGAAACAGGTCTTGGCGTCATCTGGTTATCCGGTGAAATTTCCAACTTAACCATCGCCGTATCCGGACATTGGTATTTCACCCTCAAAGATCACAGCGCCCAAGTGCGCTGCGCTATGTTTAAAGGCAATAATAGGCGCAGCGGTTTCACCCCCAAACATGGCCAACAGGTCCTAGTGCGCGGCAAACTAAGCCTTTATGAGGCGCGCGGTGACTATCAGCTGATTGTGGAAAGTATGTCCCCCGAAGGTGACGGTTTATTAAAACAGCAGTTTGAAGAGCTAAAATGCGAACTGGCCGCACAAGGCTTGTTTGCACCGAGCAATAAAAAGCCCTTACCGCAAATTATTAAGCGTGTCGGTATTATCACATCATCGACGGGTGCCGCACTGCACGATATTTTAAGTGTATTAAAACGCCGCGATCCGCGTCTGCAGGTGATTATCTACCCAAGCCAAGTGCAAGGAGCTGGCAGCGCCGCATCGGTCGCCGCGCAAATCCAGTTAGCCAATGCACGTAATGAGTGTGATTTGCTGATTGTAGGACGCGGTGGCGGCTCTCTGGAGGATCTCTGGTGCTTTAATGAAGCAGTGGTCGCTTATGCTATTTTCAACAGTCAGTTACCCATTATCAGTGCGGTCGGACATGAAATAGATGTAACCATCAGCGACTTTGTTGCCGATCTTCGTGCGGCAACGCCTTCCGCCGCCGCAGAACTGGTCAGTCAAAACAAAGTGTTTGTGGAAACGCAGTTACAGACCCTGCTAACACGTTTAAAAAGCGCCATGTCAGGCCGTCTGCAATTAAAGGTACATCAGCAGAATTTATTAAAACAGAAATTACTGCAGCACGATCCTAAACATAAATTACAGCAGCAAAGCATGCAGCTCGATGAGTTATCGCGGCGTCTGCTCCATGGGATGAGCAGAATACTCGATGAACAGACACACAAACAGCAACAGCTACAAAACAGGTTATTACAGTTTAGCCCGGAGCAGACAGTTAACATTGCTCTGCAAAAACAACAACAGCTTAAAACCCGTTTACAAACAGCAATGTTAAGCAAACTCAAGCAGAGTGAAAGCGATTTACAGAGCAACATAGCACAATTAAATACGGTTAGTCCGCTGGCCACACTGGCACGCGGTTATGCTATTGTTAAAGATAAAAAAGGCAAGGTCACCACAGATGCCGCGGCACTCGCGGTGGGAGATAAAATAAACGTGCGTTTGCATAAAGGTGAGATTAAGGCGCAGGTGTTGGAGAGTTAACAGCTATTATCAGCTTGAAGTGTTCCTCTTTCCTGCCAACTAAAAACTTAATTAGCGCTAATAGTTTAAAAAATCAAACATAGCCTTATTTTATTTTGATAAATTTCACAATAAATTTTTACTTAGATATTATTGCATTTACTATCGCCGTGAAGTATTTAGAAAGGATGCGCCATGAAGTATTTAACTATTAATTTTTTGCTATTATTAAGTCTATTTTTCAATACAGCTCAAGCAGCTACAGTCATTGATGAAGTGTTACTTAATGACGCATCGGCAATCACAGTAGCGAGTGGCGCGGAGATTAAAGTCACTATCACAGTTATTTTAGACAATAATAGTAAGTGGAAGTCAACATCTTATACCTTCGGTGGTGTTACTTCTTGCATTGATACCGGAAACTACCATGGGAACTGGTACTGGAATAATACTTATACAACAGATTTTTACATTAAGGCACCTGCCGTTGCAGGCGGTTATGATGTTATTTTTGATACCTATGAAAAAAATAACTGTAACGGGTCATCAAGCTATTCTAAGGCCCTCAATGAGGGTCTTACGGTTACTTTACCTGAGCCTGTTCTTCCCATTGCTGAATACCGCTTCGATGAATGTGAATACACAGGAATGGGTCCTGAAGTCATAGACCAAACTGGCAGCCATCCGGCTACTACTCGCGGTGGCGCAGTAAATACTTTTGACTATGGCCAAATACAGCGTGCAGTCGAGCTAACAGATAAAGATCAGCACGTTGAAACGAGTATACCTTTGTCGGCTAACTTCTCCGTAAGCACTTGGTTTAAAAGACCGACTAGTAATACTAATAATCCCTATTTTGTCTTAGGTGCTATGCAATATGGCGGTGATTTGTTGTATTTAGATCGCAATAATGATTGGCATTGGGGGGTATATAATGCTGATACGGGATCAAAAGATGGCGGGTTCTCATTCGCTGATTTAGACAATAACTGGCATCATCTGGTGTTAGTTTATAGTGGAGGGAAAACTCAGTTATATATTGATGGCACTTATAAAGATTCAGTAAATCGAGCACCGACAGGCACATTAAAATATATTGGCACTTCATTTGATGGTGTTACAAGTAATAATGCACAAGGTTTTCGAGCGCCCTTAGATGAATTTATAGTGTTCGATTCAGTACTGACAGCAAGTCAAATACATTCAATATATACTAACCAAAATGCAGAATTCAATTATGATCGTACAACGCGCGAACCAGTAAATTGTAGCTTATCCCCCTTAGTGGAATGGCGTATGGATGAAAATGGCTGGGACGGAACAGTGGATCAAGTGATCGATAGTACAGGTAACGACAAACATGGCACAGCTCAAAACAGTCTATCGACTACCAATGACGCACATATTTGTCGAGCCGGTGAATTTAATGGCATAAATGATTACATCGAGAGCTCAGACATATATGACGTTTTAAGTAATACTGCTTCGATGAGCTTTTGGATAAAAACATCACAAACAGGGAACAACACTGCGTGGAGAGCGCCGGGAATTTCTGGCGTTGAACAAAATGGAGGGACTGATGATATCTTTTGGGGCTGGATCGATGCTTCTGGAAATATCGGCATATCGGTGGGCGATGATAACTCCAGTAAATCAAACTCAGCCATTAATGACGGTAGCTTTCACCACATTGTATTAACGCGTGATGCTGTGACAGGCGCCTACAAAATCTATATCGATGGCAGCCTAAATAAAAGTGGCACAATAGGTACAGGGTTGATTGGTACAGCATTCAGTAGTATTGGGCGCATAGAAGGAGGGAATGGTTATTTCGAAGGCCAGCTTGATGAGTTGAAAATTTATGACAGTGTATTAAGTGATGCTCAGGTCACTGATTTATACAATGAGACTAGGATTTGTGATGTGGAGCAAATCGATCATTATGAGATAATTCATGATGGCAGCGGTTTAACCTGTGCACCTGAAACAGTGACCATCAATGCCTGTACTAATAGCGATTGTACAAGCTTGAGTACAGAAGAGGTAAGCGTAAATTTTCAGGTGAAAAATCAGACATCGCCCACTTTGACAACGATAATCTCCCCCCTCTTTATTGGCAGTAGCAGTTTAAATTTAAGTCATACATTAGCTGAAACGTTAACCCTGTCACTTGCCAACCCCAGCATTAGCCCTATTCATGATTTCGTTTGTAATGATGGAAGCGGCAGCAGCTGTGATCTTGTTTTTGCTGACACTGGCTTTCGTTTTTTAGTTGAAAAATTGCCAGAAGTGATACCAAACGCGATATCAGAAGTGATTCCTACGCAACTGTCAGGAAAACCATCAAATACAGGTTATAACGCGGCCGTTTTATCATTACAGGCAATAAAAACCAATCCGGTAAGCGGTGCCTGTGAAGCTGCACTGACCGATAATATCAATATTGAAATGGCCGCACAGTGTAAAAACCCAACAACTTGTGCGGGGCAGCAAGTATCGATTAACAGCAGTACAATTCCGACCTTAGCTAACAGTGCCTCATTGTCTTATAGCAATATAAGCCTAGATTTTGGCAACAGCAATGAGAGTAGTGCGATATTTGTTTTCAATTATCCAGATGCAGGAAAGATACAATTACACGCCCGTTATAATATTCCTGTCGACGACACGCCAACAGGCAATTATATGAGTGGTAACAGCAATAGTTTTGTGGTCAAACCATTAGGTTTTTATGTCGAAGTAACCGGTAATCCCGCTGCTGAAGGTGCCGGTGATGCGGCTTTTAAAAAAGCGGGTGAAACATTTTCAACCACGCTAACAGCAATGCAATGGCAAACGGGGAATGACAGCAATAATGATGGACAGCCTGACAGCAATGACGCATTAAGCGATAATAGTGTAACGCCAAATTTTGGTAACGAGATCACCCCTGCAACGGCGAATCTCACACCTACCCTTCTTTTACCGACCCCTGGAAATAATCCCCCTTTACTTAATAGTAGTTTCACTAACTTTAACAGTGGTAGCCGCAGTCGCAGCGATCTAAGCTGGGCTGAAGTTGGAATTATCAGTCTGGATGCAAGCAGCAGTTACCTTGACAGCAATAATGTACTGGGAGACCTACCTTTTCTGGGTAGATTTATTCCCGACCATTTTGTTCTGACAGCTACCGAAAATGGCGCGCTCAGCGGCGGCAATCCCTTTGTCTATAGCGGGCAGATGATATCTGCAGATGCGGGCGAAACTGTTGGGCAAATTTCTTATGCAACAAAGCCTGAATTTACCATTACCGCCAAATCAAAGTGCGATTCCCCAGCGACGTGCCCTACGACAAAAAATTACACGGGTAATTTTATGAAGCTACTCATTGGGGGTATCAGTAGTGCGGTGCCAACAAAGGATGCGACTCGAAAAGGTGCTGATGGCACTAATAACGTTAACTTAACCGCCAAGTTAACAGATCCAATAACGTTGCCAGAGCTTGATGGCGTGATCAATTATCAATTTAACAGTACGGATAATTTTGTTTATACCCGTGATAGCAATGCAATCATCGCACCCTTCAGTGCTGGTATCGATCTGCAGATAACCTCAATTACTGATAGTGACGGTGTGGTTGCTGAAGATATTGATGCTGACATAACGAATGGTGTTTTAACTATGCAACCGCTTGGTGTCGAAATTCGTTTTGGTCGCTGGGTTATGGAAAATAGTTACGGGCCGGAAACCTCGGATCTTCGCATACCTATGGCTGTTCAATACTGGGATGGAAGTGATTTTATCCGCAATATAAGTGACAGTTTCAGCACATTTGACGCTATAGATGCCAATATCATTGATAATGAGTTAGTACCCGCAGCACCCGATCCAACCATTTGGGGATTGGGGCAGTTTTTTAATGGTGAAACAAATCGCCTTACAATATCATCGCCTGGCACTAATATACGAGGCTCTGTAACGGTTAGGTTCAGCGTTCCAGCTTGGCTGCAATTCGATTGGAATAATGATGATGGCCTGAATAATGGTCCCTATAACGACAATCCTTCTGCACAGGCAACCTTTGGACTGTATCGCGGTAATGATCGCATTATCTACCGCAGGGAAGTTTTTGAGTGATATTGCGGAAACCCATTGTTCAGCTCTGTACATTTGGCCGTGGGCTTTAGTCCCATATTAGCAAACCAAGCGGGCTAAAGTCCCCAGTTTTGTCTTTTCAATAAAGTAATCAAAGTGATAAATAGTACACTGAAATCGATTAAGCCTGAGCGTTTATAAACTGCTCGCCTCGACGGTTATTTGACGGCGGGTATTGATTTGGCTGTTTTTACAGGTTGCGGTGCTAACCACTTTATAACGGGTAGCAACAGCGGATGAGATGATATTGCAGGTATAATTAACGCCGCAGCCGTGAAAACCAGCGGTATCGCTTGGCAGTGTTGGCTCTATTTTATTACCAGTACAGTTTGCCGCTGATGCCTCAGAAGCCCCCAGAGGAAACAGCTGCGTCAAAGCAATTTCACTGGCTGAATAAGCGGCCAGATAAGCACGTGCGGCATATATTTCATAGCTTGTGCCCTGTGCGCTATCTCGCTGCAGTGACATTAAACTTGCCCCCAATAAAGAGATCACAATAATCACAAAAACGGCAATAAGCAGCGCACTGCCCGACTGTTTTTTAAGCGTACGCCCCCCTTGCTTATGGGACATTGTTGATATGTATGGTTTGTTCAACCGGTACCTCCTGCCCATCAAAATCAAGATTAAAAGTGACTTGCACCAAGCCATTGCGTTGCAATGTCGCAGCTTCAACGGCAAAACTGCCAGTGATGTTGGCCGCCATTAAGACTCCATTATCGCACTGACTGCCACGAAAGATCTGATTAGCACTAAAATAGTAGCTGATATTATTTCGGATAATATAAATACGTTTAGCAGGAGAAGCTAAAGCAAAACCATCGGCATCAACAAACATCAAACGACTATTTGTCGTACCAGCCACTAACGTTTTAACTTTACCAGTATTGGTAATTTCATCCGAAGATAAAAGATATACCACAGCTTTGTCGCCACTCTCAAAGCTATAATCACCGGCGGGAATTGTCGCTATCGCGCCAGATGCCTTACTTATCGGTAGAATAGGAAAGTCACTGCCATACAATGAAGTGGCAATAATGGGAGTAAAGGTTAAACACTGTCCGCCTGATGTTACCACTGCGCTATTTGGCAGGGCATTGGAGACTTCTCTTCGTAGCCGCTCCATCACAAAGCGCACGCTGTTTAATGACCTGTCGCGCTGTGTAATATCCGTATAGATATCTACCCCGGTGCCGATATAACTGCTGGTCATAATACCGAGTGCGGAGAGAATAATAATCACCATCACCAGCTCGATTAAGGTAAAGCCTTTTTGTAAAGCCGTCTGTGCAGCAGCCATTAATAATTCCCCTTTAACGCGGAAAATACAATCTCTTCATCACTGGGGGTTTTAATGGTCACATCAATACGTTTCATGGTTGTGCCAGCAAGCGATGTGCTGTCTGCACGTACTGCAATTTTTACGGCGTAATTATTATATTGAGCGGTTAAGGGATTGCCGACCACGTCACCATAATTAACCGCACTAATAAAATCAGTCAGGACAAAATCATCCACATCGTTAAAGGTAGGATGTTTTTGTTCATTGAGGTTAATAGGATCGGGTTTCTCTCCCCCATCTGAATGCGCACCATCAGGGCCATAATCGATAATAGCAGTACAGGGTACCGCTGTAGGCGTGCCAGCTGTTTGCCAGGCTGTACCGTCAAACCATAAATTAGCATCGCCCCAGATTTCCCCGCAGCGATAATAACCACCGCTATGATCAGATTTTTGATCATAAGAGCGGGTCAGGATATCCTCCATAATATTCTGACCTAACTGCGATGCGCGCAGGCGATATAAAGGCTCCAGCGCATCTTTGCTTTGTGATACCAGCATGGTATTCATGCCCACCATAGCAATGGCTAATACCACAATTCCCACCACCAGCTCAACCAGCGTAAAGCCTTTATTCATAACCTTACTGATCATGAATATACCCCTCTGTTTCAATTTTAACCTTTAAATTATTATCACCAGTAATCTTAATTAGGCTAGATCCTGAAACTAATCTGCCTTGCAGATCAAAGCGGTATTTAGCAGGAATTAACATGTTTTCTGGAAAGCTGACACTATTGAATTCATTGTAACTGTCGTCACTACAATGATTAGAGGTGGGTTCAATGCACGCCACGCTGCTTCTCTCCGTCTGCTCATGATAAAAGCAAGTGTCTTTTACCACCAGCCAGTAACAGGCGTTATCTGTTGCCCCCGCAGTAGGATCAGCATTCATCCCCTGCAGCTGCACAAGGCGTAAGCGGGCGATCAATTGATCGCGCACAGTATAATCTTCAAATCCTGATTTGCTGGCGAGCTTAGGAATGGCGGTCGCTGCCAATACGCCAAGCACAATAATCACAATCACAAGCTCTACCAGTGTAAAGCCTGCGCTTTTAATTGCTGCATTATTGTATCTGGCTGACGGCATTTTAAATCCAGTTAAATATGTGGGTTAACGGCTAGTTTAACAGCCTGCTTCATTAATGGTGATTTGCGGGCGAAATCCACTGTCCAAAGCACCTTGATAGCTGATATTACAGCTAGAAAGCGATCCGGGCCCCTGTTTGGTCCACAAATAAAGAGTTCCAGGTTGATCTATCGCGCCCAACTGGTCGCTGTAAAGCCAGTCCGTTTTATCTAAGGTGATGGTTTTTATTATTTCACTCCAAACCGCCTGCGGGTAACCATAACGGGTAGCAACCACAAAGGGATCGTTCAAGTTACTGCTATCAATCAGATGATCCTGCTGTATTGACACTAAACCAGACAGCTTAGATTCATTGCCTGCTAACAGTGATTTATTATAAGTTAAACTGGTTGCCGTCTCGAGTGTTGCTTTCATATTTTGCAGTACAGCAAGGTTAGCAGAAACATCCAAAGCAATATATTTTTGCAGCGCTGTTGCACTTAAAATACCGATTAAGGTCACCACTAAAATCAATTCGATCAATGTGAAGCCAGTTTCTCTATATTGATATTTACGGCTCACTATCACCACTCTCCATCGTTATTTACTTCTTAAACTAAGCATAGAGGATATTTATTACCGCTGAGCAAAAAACAAGGTAAAAAAAATCCCACGGTAAACGTGGGATTTGGAAGTTTTTATTCAACTCGTTTAATAATTAACAGTCAGTTTCATCAACTGTAATTGTTGGGCGAGCAACACTTGTTGCTACGTTATAAGTAACTTTACAGGTACTAGATGCGCCTGACGTTGAACCCGTAGCCGTAATCGTTGCTAGATCAGTACCATCAACGATAGTCCAATATTCAGCAGGTAATTCAGTTACAGCAAGAAGTGAACTTTCTGTCGCGTCAGGATAACCGAAAATAAGGTCTACTCCATCAATACTTTCACCAGATGCAGTTTTTTCAAAGCCCTTAATAGCAGCTCGCGAATAAGTTAAGTTTGCAGCCCCTTCTAAGGCGGTTTTAACCCCTTTCAGAGAAGCTGCACGCGCATCTCCTTGTAGATCGATAAATTTTGGTACGGCCGTTGCAGCTAAAATACCTAATATAACAATTACGATAACTAATTCAATTAACGTAAAACCTGATTGTTTTTTCATAATATGTAAATCCTGTATTCTAAATGTTGTGTGTTGTGTGTTGTAAAACTACGGAGTTAGACAACGAATAATTTAAAAAATTCACGCAATAGTAAACTTACCTGAAAGAGATAATCAGATCTTACCCTAAATAAAAGCTGAGCCATACCATAAAAGCTGCTCTTGTATCACGTTCTTGCTTGAAAAACAGCAACACTATCAACCAGCCATCATGGCAGTGTCAAATCAAAATCATATTGCTAATTTTGATTTGAACTATCTACGTTGAGTTAAGGTCTTACCAGATAATCGCCAATACCAATCCACTTATAAGTAGTTAGCTCTTGTAGCCCCATCGGACCGCGCGCATGTAGCTTTTGTGTTGAAACGGCCACTTCAGCACCCAAACCAAATTGACTGCCATCGGTGAAACGGGTGCTGGCATTCACATAGACTGCCGACGAATTAACTGCATTCACAAATTTATTGGCGATGCTAAAGTCATTGGTCAGAATAGCCTCAGAGTGCTCTGAGCTATGATCGCGAATATGTGTTAACGCTTCGTTTAACCCTGTTACCACTTTTACACCTAAATTAAGCGATAACCATTCACGGGAAAAATCACCCTCTTGTGCCACTACCGCCTTATCACCTAAAATTGCTTTGGCTTTGCTTTCAGCAACTAAAGTCACACCCTTTGGTACAATATAGTCCGCTAATTTTGGTAAAAATGTTGCGGCTATTTTTTCATCGACCAGCAGTGTGTCAAGCGAATTACAGACACTCGGGCGCTGTATTTTGGCATTTGCAATAATCGCCAGTGATTTATCAAAATCGGCGCTTTGCTCCATAAACATATGACAGATGCCGATACCGCCAATAATAACGGGGATAGTGCTGTTTTCTTTACAGAACTTTTGCAGCCCTGCATTGCCACGCGGAATAATCATATCCACATAGTTATCCATTTTTAACAGCTCACCGACTAAAGCGCGATCGGTATTTTCAATATACTGTACCGCCGATTTCGGCAAACCCACTGTTTGCAGTGCAGATTGGATCACTTTCACTAACACCATATTGGAGCGGATTGTTTCTTTGCCGCCGCGTAAAATGCTGGCATTACCTGTTTTTAAACAAAGCGCCGCAATATCAATAGTAACATTAGGACGCGCTTCATAAATAACCCCAATCACCCCGACTGGCACACGGCGTTTGCTCAGTTTCAGGCCATTTTCAAGTAATTTACTATCAAACTCTTCCCCAACGGGATCGGCTAAATTAATAACACTGCGCAGATCGCCAATAACACCTGCTAAGCGTGTTTCATCGAGTAATAGACGATCTAATAACGCATCGGTTAGTCCCGCATCAATACCGGCTTGTATATCTAGTTTATTTGCCTCAACAATCTCACTTTCATTTGCTTCAAGTGCTAATGCAATAGCTTCTAATGCCGAATTTTTTTGGTTGCTATCTGCAATCGCAAGTTCATAACTTGCTTCTTTTGCGAGCTTTCCTATTGTTTGTAAATTCATTGTGTTTCCTTATTGTATTACCACCTAGTTAGGCCGCTATTAAACATTTTTAGAGCAGTACTAAATCGTCACGGTGAATCACCACACGACCATGTTCAAACCCTAAACAATTTTCTATTTGATCTGAATGAAGACCTTTAATTTTTTCGATATCAATACTTTTATATCTTACCACACCACGGGCAATTTTTTTGCCTGCATGATTTACAATCACCACTATGTCGCCACGCAAGAAAGGCCCGATAGTACCGATAACACCTTTTGCTAATAAACTACTGCCAGATTCAAGAATGGCCTGCTCGGCGCCCGCATCGACAATAATAGTACCAGCAATACGCGATCCTGCAAAAATCCAATTTTTACGCGTTTCCAAACGGGATTTAACCGTGGTAAATCGTGTGCCGACCGATTGATTATTAACCGCATCAATAATCACCTCTTTTTTATGACCAGAGGCGATCACCACCTCAATTCCAGCGCGATGTGCAACCGTTGCCGACTGAATTTTAGTGGCCATGCCTCCCGTACCTAAACCGCCAACGCTGCCGCCCGCTAGCGCATAAATTTGATCGGTGATTTGGGAAATTTCAGTGAGTAGTTGCGCGTCTGGATTGCTGCGCGGATCGGCCGTGAATAATCCAGCCTGATCAGTGAGCAGTAGTAACTGGTCCGCATCCGCTAACAGCGCAACTAATGCAGAAAGATTATCATTGTCGCCCACTTTTATTTCGCTGGTTGCAACCGCATCATTCTCATTAACGATCGGAATAATGTGATGTTTAAGCAGTGTTTTAATGGTATCCCGTGCATTCAAAAAGCGCCCGTGATCATCTAAATCAGCACGTGTTAATAGCATTTGCCCGACATGCAGATCATAAATTTTAAAAAGATTTTCCCATTCACGTATCAGTTGACCTTGACCAACAGCGGCAAGCATCTGTTTATTGGCAATGGTCGGCGCAATATCATGCATATTTAAATGCTCTTTACCGGCAGCAATGGCGCCAGAGGTCACCACGATAATTTGATGGCCCTGTTTTTGTAACTGCGCGCATTGGCGGACAATTTCAACCATATGCGCACGATCTAATTTTGTTGTGCCACTGGTGAGAACACTGGTGCCTAACTTAACAACAATCGTTTTTTTCTTGATTTTCATGCTTATTTCATTTTTACTTAGAAGTTAAGAGATATAAATTCCTACGCGGAGCCTTGCGCTGCGTAGCAACTAGAAAAAAAATTTGTACGCAATATAAAAAAACAGCAACTCCATTATAGTTACTGTTTTGATACCCAAACCACCTGAATCTGTATATTCAGGTGGTTTGGTATAAGTATACCACTATTAATTTTCTGTTCACTCGTGGGCATAATTACCAACAGCCTACACCTCAGTCAGCGCAATTTGCTGTAGCGCTTCAAACTTCTGCCCGGTTTCAATATTAATGACGGCTTCCAGTCGTTTTATAAATAACTCAAATGAGTTATCAAGCTGTTGCAGATCTTTTTGGCAAATATTTTCAATAACCCAATCGCCTTCTAAATTATAAGTGCCATCAAATCGCTGGTAATAAAAACCATTTTCCTCTTTTGTAACAACTAGCCACCAACCATAAAACTCTCTTTTCTCTGGTTCATTTTCAGAATCGATACAAATTTCCAAACAATCAAAAAAGAATGAAAATTCCGTTGATTGTAGCTTGCGAAAATAAGGTCCCAAATCAGTGAACAACTTAAATAGTCGGCCACGAGAAGGTCCTGTTCTAACCGTTAGTGTCATAAAAATATCTTCCTGATACTGGCGAAATGTACGGATCTTAATTTAACACTCACTCAGACAGATGTCTTGTTAACCACTGTGCAGAATAACTTAAAGAGTTTAAATATGATTCAAAAATGGGAGGCTTATCAATAATATGCGATTCCCCTTCGCGGCTTGCACGTGCGATTAGGCGTAAATCTTCCTGATTGCAGATAATATCATCTTTATGACCGATACTGAGCAGCGGTGTTTCGATGCGTCTGCGCGCCAGCAATCCTTGTTTGATTAAGGAAAATGGCACGCAATACGGGTATAGGGTTTCAACACTGGAGTTCTTAATTTGCATTCGTGACGCGAGGCAATCCAAGAACATAGGAGGTAACTGTTTAAAGCTCTCTTTCTTATCAAATAGGCTACCGACCGCCGCGCCCACACAGACCACAGACTTGACCTTTTTAGGCTCTAAAAAAGCCAGGCGGGCAGCAATATTACCGCCAAAACGCATCCCCATTACGGAAATTCTATCATGATCCACCCAGGGTACACTTTTCAAATGGGCAATAATTTCCTGGTATAAGTCAGAGGATTTTTGATCTAATTTAATATGCGTAGAATGACCTATCCCCGGCAGATCAACACTCAACATCGCAATCCCCGCCGGAGCAAGATCTTTTTCAAATAGCTGTAACAGATCACATTGCAGGGTATCCACTCCACCGCTAATAATAACCACAGGATGGATTGTCTCGGTATCAGGAAGATGCAGATAACAAATAACCTCTTTTCCTTGAAAAGGCACTTTTATCTCTTTTAGCAGGTGATTGTCATCAAACTTAAATGACTCACGATAATTATGAAACGCCAAAACCCGAGCCTGGAGACTTAATTCATCACCTTTTAAATGCGGGTAGCTGGCGACACTATAAAATTGAGAAGCGCAATAATAAGCTTGTTTTGCATTTTTCCGTTCGCCCAGTTTAGCAAATTCATTGCCCTTTTTTTGATAACGCATCCCCTGTTGCGTCCACTCATAAGCCCAATTACCCTTTCTAAAACCAATAACGCTGTCTAATATCTCCTCATTACTGCGTTGATTCGTGGAGGCTGAAATATGCGAAAGCACATCGTAACAATCGATAAGATCTAAACCTTGCCATGACCAAAGCATAAATTTTAACAAACGATACCAACCATTGTGTTTCTCGCCATCCATAATGACATCATTTAAAACATGGTTTTTTTTTGTTGATGAATTAGGGATAATCATTGTAGTTTCTTGCGCATTAAATTTATGAGCAAAAAGTGTTTTGGATAAGTTCTCTGACATAAGCTACTCGTCTTATAAAATTCACGCTGGCATAGCGTAATATAAATTGGGAATTAATAATGTTACAGATTACCGATAATATAAAAGAACAGCAATTATTGCCGTTATTTCGTCTGGCTTTTCGTCCATTCTTTTTAGCTGGCGCGGTTTTTTCCCTCGTTAGCATGCTAGTGTGGGGTTTATTACTTTCGGCAAAAATCACACTTCCCTCTTTATTACCCGCGAGCCTTTGGCATGCCCATGAAATGTTATTTGGTTTTGCGGGCGCTATTATTTTAGGTTTTTTGCTCACCGCAGTACAAAACTGGACAGGTTATCCCGGACTAAAGGGGAAAAAACTGGCCGCCCTACTGTTTCTTTGGTTAGCTGGGAGAATCGCAATGTTTGCTTTGCCCCCCCCGTTCTACTGGCTCACCTTTATTTTAGAATTAAGCTGGATGCCATTGGCCGCCTTAGTGCTAGGTAAAGCGGTTATCCATGCCAAGCAATGGCGCAATCTGTTTTTTGTGCCGCTTTTATTGCTTATGTCCATCTTAAATGCCGTGAGCCTTTATGGTTTTCTACATTATGATTATATTCTCTCCCAACACGCTATCTGGAGTATGTTGTTTTTAGTTTTCTTTATTATCGCGGCAATGGGCGGGCGGGTTATTCCTTTTTTTACCAGCAAAGGCACGGGCACGGAAAAAGTACAGCCTCACAATTACCTTGAGTATTTAGCGCTTGCTCCGCTACTATTATTGGCAATTTTTATCTGGTTGCCTAATTTATCTGTTATTTCAGCGGCGCTTGCTCTGCTTGCAGGTGTTGCTAATTTAATTAGAGTTCTTCGCTGGAAACCCTTAATTACGCTGTCAGTGCCATTACTCTGGTCATTACATTTTAGTTATCTGCTGCTCTCACTGGGTCTGGTTTTTTATTCGCTAGGGCTGTTTATTCCTACTATCAATGCCACCACTATGATTCACCTTGCTGCTATCGCAGGTATTGGCGGTATTATTTTAGCGATGATCAGTCGGGTTTCATTGGGCCATACTGGCCGCCCATTAAATCCTTCTAAGTGGATGAATATTGCCTTTTTTGCGACCATCATTTCAGCGCTAGTAAGACTCATTTTTCCCTACTTAATGCCGGATCTTATTCTAATGGCATATTGGATTAGCATACTATTTTGGTGTTGCGCTTTTGTCTTGTTTGTTTTGTTTTACGCTAAAATGTTACTTTCAGCCCGCACCGATCAGCGCCCGGGTTAAGTGGTAACAGATATTTTAACGCACTAAATAAGGACTTTTATCCCTTAACTTTTTTGCATATGTTACTCAATGCTGACTAGATTAAGGGTTCATCTGTTTTCCCCAATAAAATTTTTTCAGCTTTCAGTAGATCCTTTTTTGCGCCCTGCAGCAACACCACATCCCCCACGTTAAAACGCACATCTTTCGAGATAACAACCTCTTCACCACCTTGACGATGTAATGATTTGATAATTATCCCAGAAAAATTAAACTGCTCAACGAAACTGTCCAGTACTGCTGAATTTTCAGTTAATACAACCGCATGTAAAGGTTCAATAACCCATGTTTCCTTGTCTTTGGGACTTTTTTGGCCGTAATAAAAACCATGCAGATGCTGGTATTTAGTTCTCCGCTCACACTCTAACCGTTCCATTATTCGCCGCCGGGGAATACCGGATAAAAATAAAACATGCGCAACCAACATCAAGCTGCCTTCTAATACTTCCGGCACTACCTCCGTTGCCCCCGCTTTTTTCAGTGCCTCTAACCCTTTATCCGTTTTCGTACGTACTAATACTTTAACGCTGGGGTTGAGTAAACGAATCTGTGCTAACAGTGCCATTGAACGCTGCAGATCATCAAAAGTGATAATTAATAGCTTGGCTTTTTCTATGCCCGCTACCAGCAAGATTTCGCGCCGACTGGCATCACCAAATTCAATTTGCTCCCCTCCCTTACGCGCCTCTTTAACACGCATCGGATCTCTGTCTAATACCATAAAAGGTAATGATTCACTTCTTAAAAAACGCGACACTATCTGTCCGACACGCCCGTAACCACAAATAATAATATGATCGTTAAATTGCCCGGGTAAGGTTTTTTGAAAACGAAAAACATTTTCGTACTGATGCAAAAACTCACGGGTGATCCTGCTACTGTATTTAACTAACACAGGTGTGAGTGACATGCTAATCACCCCGGTTGCGATAAGCAGCGACGATAATTGCTCATCGAGCAACTGATATTTATTTGCCATTGCCACCAATATAAAACCAAACTCGCCCATTTGTGCTAAAGCAATCCCCACCGCCAGAGAGGTGGTCAGCTTTTCTCTCATAATTAAGGCGGCCAGCATGGTCGTTAGTGTTTTCGCCACCATCATACCCGCTACAATCAAAAACAATGTGGCCAGGTTATCTCGTAATACACCGAAATCTAGTAAGGTGCCAATAGAGATAAAAAACATCGCCATCAATATATCTTTAAAGGGGCGAATATCCGCGGAGAGCTGATGGCGATAATGACTTTCTGCCAGCATCATACCTGCCAAAAAAGCCCCGAGTGCCATTGATAAACCAAGTAATTGTGTAAACCAAGCGGCTAATAAGGTTACAAAAAGGGTCGATAAAATAAAAACTTCATCACTACGTAAGCGCCCCATCTCATAAAAAAAATGTGGTAGTAACCAACGACCAACGGAGAGTAAAACAGTAACTGCAAATATCCCTTTCACAAAAGCAACCGATAAGGATGTTACAAATTCACCGTCTAATGCAGGCCGTGCAATAATAGGGATAATAATAAGAAAAAGAACAACAGCAAGATCTTGAAATAGTAAAATTGCAACAGCCAGCTTCCCCTGCTGCGAATGCAACCTTTGCTGATCGGATAAAATTTTAACAATAATTGCCGTTGATGACATAGTTAATACACACGCCACCATAAAAGATTGCTGCCAGTTCATGGCCAATAACTGACTTAACAGATAAAACACCAAAAATGACCCACTGACCTGCAATACCCCCACGCCAAACAGTGAGCGTCGCATCGCGATTACTTTATTTAAGGAAAATTCTAAACCTAATGAGAACATTAAAAAAACGATACCAAATTCAGCAACTAACTCTATTTCATGGTAGGAATTAAGAAAATTTAACAAGGAAGGACCAAGCATAAACCCCGTAAACAGGTATGCAACGATATTCGACAACCTAAATTGCCGCAATACAATCACACTAATAATGGCAAACAATAACAGTAATAAAAGATCGCTTAACACTCTCTTTACTATCTCCTCATTGCATCACTTGCTATACGTCCTATTTTAGCGTCAAAAAAAAAGTAACAACAAAGTACAAGATTATAAATTCCCTGTTTTCATTGTTTAAATGGATACCCTATTTTTCACAGAAAATGAAAAAAATTTAGTTTTTAAAGCACATACCTTAAGCATAGCCAATCCCGACAAAATCATGAATATTTATAACGGTTTATTTATGGCAACACAGCTAAATACGGCATGAAATGTGCATTAAATTTTAGGGTAAGATGGGATTGTCAAATAAGGAGGTTATTATCAAAACATTAACACAAGCAGAAACGGGGAATTATCCCCTCGGCAATGGACTGTTTACGGTATTTTCTAATAATCCTGCTTTAACAGTTGAAAATAAACTGCTCTGCCTCGAGCTATTACAAACATCTCTTGATTTAAAGGAGATGATGACAACTTTTGCCTCTTTAGTGGCAAGATTTATCCGCCCCTTTAATATACGTTTTCAATCTGCACATGGCTTTTTTAGCCTTAATAATGAAAATAAATTCCATTGCAGCGACAGTTTCAATCTATCTATCTCATCGACAAGTGCAAGAATCGGCTCTATTACCTACCAAAGTACAACTCCTCTCTCTGCACAAGAAAATAAATTACTAACTGAATTACATCAGTTACTGGTGCCCAGCTTAAGGCATGCATTAAAATTTTCAGAATTAAACTCCATGGTGTTTAAAGATCACCTGACCAATATTGGTAATCGTGCCTACTATGATGAAAGTTTGGAAAGAGCGATATTACAAAGTAGCCGTAGTCATCAGGGATTGTCGTTAATCGTATTAGACATTAACGACTTTAAAATTATTAATGATACCTTTGGTCATTTGAAAGGTGATCAAGTATTACAACACTTTTCCGGTGCTCTTATTAAAAGCATACGTACCTCGGATATGGTATTTCGTTTAGGCGGTGATGAGTTTGCAGTTATTCTTCAGCCGAGTGACCAAAAATCGGTCCATAAAGTGATTGCGCGCCTGCATCAGGAGATTTCGAATAATAGTTTTTTCACTGAGTTAAATTTTTCAAGCAGTATCGGTTTTAGCCACTGGCTGATGGGACTCAGTGCTAACGAACTGTTTTCCATTGCCGATCAAAACTTATACATTAATAAAGCGTCACAGAAAACTTCAAATCAATAGCCATATAGCCAAACGACTTGAAGATGCAGATTAGAGTCTGTTCAAGTCGTTTCTCTCTACCGCCATTTTTCAGCGCTATTTCAATGGTTTTAATAGCCCTTTAATGGCACTTATCAAACTGGCAAAGACCAGCAGCGCAGCCAGTAGCGGCAGCACAAACCAGATGCCGAGATGCAAACTCGGCGTTAATTTGAACCCCCATTTTATCAAACTAAAGACAACCAACTCTGCGCCAACAGCGGCAACAAAACCGGCTGCTATCGCCATTACGCCATATTCACTCCATAATGTTTGGCTGATCCTTTTTCTGCTCGCACCCAATGTCCGATAAAGCGTAATTTCTCGCTGGCGCTGCGTTAAACTTAAACGCAGCAGTGTAAAAATCAGTAAAATACCGCTAACCACTCCCAGCCCGGCTAAGACAGTTAACGACCAGACTATCTGCATCAGCAGATGTTGAATTTTCTCGCCCACAATACGAAAATCCAATAAACTTACGGTTGGGTAATCACGGCCAAGCTGATTCAATAGAGGAATTTGCTGCTCACTGATACGAAAACTGAGCAACCAAGTTGCCGGTAAGTTGGCTATCAGATCCGGAGTGAAAATAAAGTAAAAGTTAGGTTTCATGCTTTGCCACTGCACAGAGCGAATCGAGTTAACAGTCGCACTCACGCTCTGGCTATTAATAGAAAAGCTTAAACTGTCCCCGACTTCAATCCCCAGATCCTGCGCGACGCTTTGCTCAACAGACACCCCCTTCGTTGCTGTCCATTGTCCTGCAAGAAGTTCATTATAAACAGGCAGTTGTTCTGCCCACGTAAAGTTAATTTCACGGTGCAGCACATTTAAATTTTGTTTCTCCTGGGTAATGACCTCTTTAATATTAAGCCCGTTAATTTGCGTCACACGGCCCCGAATAATGGCATAAGCTTGTGATCGTTCAATATTATTTGCATCCAACTTTTGTAGATATTCCAACCGCTGCGTTGGGGCAATATTGAGAGCAAAGACATTAGCGGCATCGGCCGGTAAGCTCTTCTGCCAATCAACCAACAGATCACTGCGCAGCAGCCAGATAACAGTCACCAGCATCAGAGATCCTGAAAGTGCAGCCAACTGCATTATACTGCCTTTCTTTGAGCGTCTAATGCGGCTTAATGCCAGGGTCATCGCTGGCCCCCAACGCTGTTTTTGCAGCAAAGAGAGCAAGCTATAACTGCTGCCTGCTAAGAGTACGAAAAGCATGATTAAGCCGCCAAGCACCATCCACACTAAGGCGTTACCACCATAGAAAAGCATAAAAGCCAGCACCGGCAGTCCTGCCAGCCACCATCCCTTTTTAGATGGCGCTACGGCTTGAGCCTGCAGCACAGCAACGGCGGAGGTATCCAATAATCTTATTAACGGGATACCTAAAGCGGGTAAACCAATCAACAACGCGACCAATGTCGCAGCGACAAAAGGCAGGTAACCGTAACCTGGCAATTGAGCAGGCAAAATATCCTGCAGGGGTAAACGTAAAAGTAGCTCTAATCCTAAACCAAGCAATGATCCAAACAATAAAGCCGCAGCAAACATTAAGCTAACTTGCGCCAATAACCATCTACGCAGCCATTTTTTACTCGCGCCCATACTTTTTAACATCGCCACAGTATCAGTCCGACTGCTTGCATAATGCTGACAGGTAAGCACTAAAGTCACTGCTGCCATTAATATCACCATCACAATAGTGAGCGATAAATACTGTTTGGCTTTTTTAATTAAATCTGCGGTTCTTCCTTGATTATCTTCACTTATCCAGCGCTCAGAAGGTTGCAGTTGATGACCGCGCTGGAGCTTATTTAATGCACTCTCTTCACCATTAAAAAAAATCCTATGTTGCACTCGACTACCCAATTGAATCGCCCCAGTTTTAGGCAGATCAGACTGATGAATAAACACGCTGGGCATGGTTCTAAACGGGTTAAAAGTAAGTTCAGGTTGCGCAGCTATGCTCCCCGCCACAGTTAATTCGGCATCACCAATTGCCAGGCGATCTCCTATGCCCACCTGCAGTAATGAAAACAGTCGCGCCGAAATCCATAATTCGCCAGGCAATACAGAGTGGCTGACTTTCCCCCCTTGCCCCACTAAATTAAACTCACCCCGTAACGGATAACTCGTTTCAACGGATCTAACACTGACCAACTGCATGTCATTGTCACTAAACGCCATGGTTTGAAAACGCGTTTGCACAGACACAGTCAATCCTAACGTGTGCGCATCTTCAATCAGCCATTGCGGCGCGGGATTGGCGGATCTGAACACCAAATCGGCAGCCATCATAGTGCGGCCCTGCGCTGTCATGACCTTTTCAACGCGAATAGCCAAGGCCGATAACGCCACGACACAGGCAACAATCAGGGTAAGCGCAGCCACCACAGGCCAAAGTTGTCCTTGCCATATCTCGCGCAGGCTCCAACGAAAGAGCATGGTATTGCCTGAAGCAGTTTTGATTTTTTTCATTACGCCTCCTGCAGTTGACCGGCATCAATAATAAGTGTGCGATCACAGCGCTTAGCAAGCATGGCATCATGGGTTATCAGCACTAAGGTTGTGCCATTATTACGGTTCATTTCAAACAACAGTTCAATAATGTTTTCTGCTGTTTTTTGATCCAGATTGCCCGTGGGCTCATCAGCAAAGAGGATTTTGGGTTGCGTCATAAACGCCCGCGCCAATGCCACACGCTGCTGCTCGCCACCTGACAACTGCGCAGGCAGATGCGTTTCACGACCCGATAAACCGACCGACAGCAACAACTGTTTAGCCCTTTCTATATCTTCTCCATCACCGCGTAAAATCGCAGGTAAGGTGACATTTTCTAGTGCACTTAATGATGGGATCAGGAGGAAGTTTTGGAACACAAAACCAATTGACTCGCTGCGGATTTTCGCGCGCTGCTCATCATTCAATGATGACAATGGCTGACCGAGCAGCTCAATTTCACCTGAGCTTGGGCTATCTAAACCCGCTAATAATGCCATTAGGGTTGATTTACCTGCCCCAGATGTGCCAATAATAGCAACACTCTCACATGCAAAGAGTTCCAATGAGACATCTTTTAAAATAGATAACTCGGCTGCATTGGAGATAACCGACTTACAGACCGATATTGCTTTAATAATGGATGATGACATGATGAAAATATTCCCTTTGCTATTTATGCTGCTGTTTTCAGTGCAGTCAAACAGTAGCACGCTTCTTATTCTAGGTGACAGTTTAAGTGCGGGTTATCAAATGCCGATAGAGCAAAGCTGGCCGGCACTGCTGGGCGAGCAGCTTAAGCGACTGGATACGCCAACCACAGTGGTGAACGGCAGCATTTCCGGTGATACAACAGGCAATGGCTTAGCACGATTGCCTGCCCTGCTGGCACAATATAAACCCAGCACAGTATTAATTGAATTAGGTGCCAATGATGGCTTACGCGGCTTCCCGGTAAAGACCATTATAACTAATATTGAACAGATAATAAGTCTGATTAAAGCGCAAAACAGTCAGGTCATTCTGCTGCAGATTAAAATTCCCCCTAACTATGGTAAACGCTATACAGAGGCCTTTAGTTCACTTTATCCACAATTGAGTGAACGCAATAACCTGCCCTTACTGCCTTTTTTTCTCGAACCTCTAATGCAAAAACCACAATTGCTAATGAAAGATGGACTGCATCCCACCGTAAAAGCACAGCCTTGGATTGCACAGTTTATGGCCAAAGAGTTAGCGCCCTATCTTAAATAAGATAGTCGCACAGATGACTTTTAGCTAACCCGCGTTAAGCGAAGGAGACGCTTAAGTTATAAGCGTACTCTTCACTGAGTGAAGTCTGGCACTGCCATAAACCAACCGCCATCCTCAACTCACCGTTGATCAGAATAAACGGCACAAAATCACGTAACCAGGGCGGAACGTGGTATTCATGCAGTAATTTTTTAATACTGCGCGAGCCTGTTCGGCCAATCGGTTTGCAGCTTAATTGCGCAGCAAGCTGGCGGCGGAAACAGATTTCAATGGTTGAATTTTCTTGCACCAGCAACGCGCCACTTAAATTATCTTTAAACTCAAGCTCACTGAATGCTAAGGCTATCCGCCCATCGGCTAAATTGAGTATCGGTTCTCCCTGCCAAATAACTGACTCGCTGCAGTTTGCTGCAATATCCGTATCTTTGAGCAGATAAATATGGGTGCGGTAGCGGCGCACAGAATAACCTTTAAATTGGATAACAGGTAACGCATCAATTTTTGCTAAAACAAGATCGCTCCAAACGGCTTGCAACTGCGCAGCAGAGGGGTAATCCAAGCCATTTTCTTTAAACCAAAAACGTAATACATTGTTGCGCCTGCCGCTGCTCAATTTTTTTAATTTTTCAAAATCAAGGGCTTGCTGATTTAAAAAATAAAACACCAGTGTTGCAAAATCCTGCTGCGCAATTTCATCTAAGATCTGTTGCTGCTCTTGGCAAATAGCCGCGCTGCGCGCCACCGATTTAGCTATACCCGGCCAGCGCGCTTTTAATAAGGGAGAAATAGTATGGCGGATAAAATTGCGGTCAAAAGCCTGGTCGCTATTGCTTTCATCTTCAATCCAATTTAACTGGAACTGAGCCGCGTAGCCCTCTAACTGCGCCCGAGAGTAATTTAATAAAGGACGCAGCAGATACCCCGAACTCAATTTTTGCTTATAACGGATACCCTGTAATCCGGTATTACCAGAGCCACGTTTTAACGCAAGCAGCACAGTTTCAAGCTGATCATCTTGATGGTGAGCGGTGACTAAGTAGCTCTGCGATGATAATTTTTCGCTTAAACAGCCATAGCGTTTATCTCTGGCCAGTGCCTCGAGACTGGTACGCGTGGGTTTAGTTAACTGCAGCGTTGAACAGGTGAAATCAACCCCCAACTGAGCGCAGAGCTGACTACAGAAATCACGCCAGTGCTGCGCATTTTTACTTAAGCCATGATTAATATGATGGGCAAAGAGGATTAAATTCGGCGCAGTTTCACGCAGGCGCGTAAAAAGATGCAGCAGCACCACCGAATCTAAACCGCCGCTTAAGGCAATATGGAAATTCACCTCTGGCTGCTTTGCTAAAGGCGCCAACTGCCCTGCAAATTCTTTCAAAAAATCATTTTCTTTCATTCGCTTACCCGCAACAGAAGTTAACTGAGATGATCAAAGTGCAAGGTGACATTTTGTTCACCAAATAAACGTGCTAAGGCAAATAACAGGTCATCAGAAGGCGTTACCGACCAAGCCCGCCCCAATGAAAGCTCGGTTTGTGCCTGCCGGTTTTTATATTCAATGAAAACCGGGCACAAACCGCCCATGGCAGGCTGCAGAGCATCGCTTAACAGATCTTGAAAATCATCCCCTAGCTGCTCGGAATCTACTTTTAAACGTAATTTTGATGCAAATCGCTCGCGCGCCTGATCAATACTCATCACTTCGCGAGCATTCATTTTCAGCCCGCCATTGAAGTAATCTTCACTGACTTGCCCCTGCAGAACGACAACGCTGTCAGCCACTAATAATTCTTCATATTGATCGAGCAGATCGGCAAATACGGTGATCTCCATGCGTGCACTTTTATCATCAAGGGTAATAATGCCCATCCGTTTACCCGCTTTGGTGACCATCACACGCATGCTTAAAATCAGACCTGCCACACGGCTGTTTTGACCGCGGCGATTAGCGATAAGATCCACCAGTTTTGTACAGTGAAAAGCGCGCAGATGCGACTCATACTGATTGATCGGATGACCGGTCAGGTACAAACCAAGCGTCTCTTTCTCACCCGCCAACCATTTTTTTTCAGGCCATGTTGCGACACATGCAAATTTATTGGCTATCTCATCACTGTCTGTGGTCAGCACCCCGAACAGATCGTGCTGCCCGAATGCTTCCGCTTTTTTATGCTGTACAGCGGACTGCAGTGCATTCGGCAATGTTTCCATCAAAGCCGCCCGATGCGGCCCCAATTTATCTAATGCACCCGATAAAATAAGTTTTTCTAAGATCCGTTTTCCGCAACGTTTAAGATCGATTCGATTACAAAAATCAAAGAGATCTTTAAATTTACCGCCCGCTTCACGTGCTTCAATAATCGCATCAACGGGGCCTTCACCAACCCCTTTAACCGCGCCGATCCCGTAAACAATACGCAGATCAGGATCGACATTAAATTTAAATAACCCTTCATTGACATCCGGAGGACCAAGATCTAATCCCATGTTTTGACATTCAGCCACTAATGTCACAATCTTCTCGGTATTATCCATATCCGCCGACATAACCGCAGCCATAAAATAGGAGGGATAAAAGGTTTTCATCCACAGCGTCTGGTATGAAACTAAGGCGTAAGCCGCTGAGTGGGATTTGTTAAAACCATAACCGGCGAATTTTTCCACCAGATCGAAGATCTTCATCGCCAGTTCGGCATCGATACCGTTAGCAACAGCCCCCTCTTCAAAAGCGGCACGCTGTTTGGCCATCTCTTCCGGTTTTTTCTTACCCATTGCACGGCGCAGCATATCCGCGCCGCCCAATGTATAGCCAGATAATATCTGCGCAATCTGCATCACCTGTTCCTGATACAGAATGATGCCGTAAGTTGGATCCAATATCTCTTTTAATGAGTCATGTTGCCATTTTTCATCCGGGTAGGAGACCGCTTCACGACCGTGCTTACGCTCGATAAAGTTATCTACCATGCCTGAGCCTAAGGGTCCGGGACGAAACAGTGCAACCAGTGCTATCATATCTTCAAAGCAGTCAGGCTGCAGACGGCGGATAAGATCCTTCATACCGCGCGACTCTAACTGGAATACTGCAGTAGTTTCATACTTTTTTAACAGCTCAAAACAAGCTGGCTCAGTAAGATCGATTTTCTCAATAAAGATAGGCTCTTCACCGCGCACTTTTTTATGCGCATTAGCCATATCCAACGCCCACTGAATAATGGTCAGTGTACGCAGACCCAAGAAGTCAAATTTGACTAAACCGGCATATTCCACATCATTTTTATCAAACTGAGTAACCGGGTTGTTACCCGCTTCATCACAATAGAGCGGAGAAAAATCGGTAATAGTCGTCGGTGAAATAACCACGCCACCGGCGTGTTTACCCGCATTACGAATCGTCCCTTCCAGCGTGCGGCACATGTCTATCAGCGCGCGCACCTCTTCGCTGCCATTATAACGATCATGTAATCTGGGCTCTTCTTCAAATGCTTTGGTCAGGGTCATACCCGGTGTTGGTGGCACCAGTTTAGAGATGCCGTCCACAAAACCGTAAGGATGACCGAGTACACGGCCGACATCACGAATTACCGCTTTAGCCGCCATGGTACCAAAAGTGATAATCTGCGAAACCGCATCACGACCGTACAGTTCGGCAACGTGATCGATGACTTCATCACGCCTGTCCATACAGAAATCGATATCAAAATCGGGCATGGAAACACGTTCAGGGTTTAAGAATCGTTCGAACAGCAGCTCAAATTCCAGAGGATCCAGATCGGTAATCTTTTGTGCATAGGCAACCAGAGAACCGGCACCACTACCACGGCCAGGTCCAACCGGAATATTGTTATCTTTACTCCATTGAATAAACTCCATAACGATCAAGAAGTAGCCTGGGAATCCCATGGTATTGATAACGTCTAATTCAATCTGCAGACGCTCATCATAGGGTTTACGGATTTCGGCAAAATCAGGGGCGTTTTTATCAAATAAGAATTCTAAACGCTCTTCTAACCCTTTCC
>NZ_JBLIEK010000013.1:0-50114 GCF_047632995.1 Psychromonas sp. | reverse complement strand
GAATTGGCCGTAACATAGCGTAAGAATAATTTTGAGAAATATACATTAAGTATTTTTTAGGAGACATAAACGTCACTTCTAATAACAAAAGGGAAAATTAAGATGCAGATAATTATATCTGTTAATCTATTTATCGTACAATCTAACTTTTACATGTTACCGGAACATCTTATGTTGGTTCGTTTTATTTATAGTTTTTTACTGTTTCTTCTCGCCCCTTTTTTCTTATATGGTCTTTATAAAAATAAAACCAACAAACCTAAGTTTGGCAAACGTTGGGTTGAACACTTCGGCTTTTGCCCCGAGCTAAAAGATAACAACACCACTGCGCTTTGGATCCATACCGTTTCTGTTGGCGAAGTGATAGCAGCCACCCCTTTGATCAAAGCCCTAAAAAAACAACAACCGCAGCAAACTATTGTTGTCACCACCACCACCAGCACCGGAGCCGCTGAAGTGAAAAAGCTGGAGAATTTAGTCGAGCATCGTTATATGCCGCTGGATTTTAGCGGCTCAGTAAAACGGTTTATTAAGATAATAAACCCTACCGCGCTGCTGATTATGGAAACTGAACTCTGGCCAAATACCCTGCATACCGTCCATCAACATAAAATTCCAATTATCATTATTAATGCCCGTTTGTCTCATCGCTCTTATCTGCGTTATCAAAAATTTCAATTTATCTTTGATATGCTAGCTAAAAACATCGATCAGCTGCTCTGTCAGACAGAAGCAGATGCACAGCGTTTTATAAAGCTGGGCATCAATAAAGAAAAAATTGAGATCACGGGCTCAATTAAATTTGATATCTCAATTACCGATCAGCTAAAAACAGCAGGTACAGAGTTGCGTAGCGAGTTGGGCGAAAAACGCCCTATCTGGATAGCATCCAGTACTCATCAGGGTGAAGATGAACTGATATTAAAAGCACATCAAGTCGTATTAAAAAAGGTACCGGAGGCGCTCTTAATTATTGTTCCCCGCCATCCTGAGCGTTTTTTAACCGTTACCGATTTAGCTAAAAACAATGGTTTTAATACCGTCAGTCGCACCAGTAAGCAAAGTGTCTGTGCATCAACCTCTGTTTACATTGCAGATACCATGGGAGAGATGCTGACCTTAATTGGCGCTGCCGATATCTGTTTTATGGGTGGAAGCTTACTGGGTAAAAAAGTGGGCGGCCATAATTTACTCGAACCCGCTGCATTAGCCAAACCCTGCTTAACAGGAGATAGTTTTTATAATTTTCAATTGATAACGGAGCAGTTAATTGAGTCTGGCGGCTGTATTGTCTGCCCGACAGAAAGCGATTTGGCAGATAATCTGCTTAAACTTTTTGCTGATGAAACGGCTATGCGGGAAATGGGCAGATCAGCATTAGCGGTGGTTGATAAAAACAGAGGTGCGTTGGCCCGCACATTAAAAGAATTAAGCGCTATAACCGCTCATTAAATGTTGCCAATCAGCTAATTGCCACTTTATCGCGCGTTTTTTTAACTCTTTATTAAAGGATCTTAATAAACGCGCAAGGTTAGCTGCTTTCCAATTATCACCAGACTGCTGATAACATTTATCAAAATCAATTAACCAGATTTCTCCGGCTTTATCCAATAAAATATTATGGATATTCAGATCGCTGTGGTTTACCTGTGCGTTGTGCATCTTTTTTATCTGTCTGCCGATCGCTTGATATTCCGACTTGGATAAAGCTCTGGTTTGCAGAATATCAACTAAATCTTGCGCATCAGGGATCTTTTCAGATAAAAGATCCGCCTGATAAGAAAACATTCCCTTTTCCACTCTTGCAGCAATAGGTTTAGGCACATTAACCCCTGCATAAGTAAGTTTATCTAAAAGGTAAAACTCCTGTAGAGAGCGTGTTTTTTGCCAACCAGTAAACAGATAATGATCGGAAATAATTTTGCCGAATAATCCCCCTCGACAATAATGACGAAGCGCACCTTGTAACTTATCTAACTGAATAAACCATGTTGTGCCCCGCCCCTGAGCCGAGCCAATTATTTTACCTTGCTGCTGCCAGTACTCTGCAAAAAAACAGCCATCAACACACTCATTTATCAATTCATCGTCATAAACAATATAAACTCTGTTTGTTTGCAAAATTTTAATCATAAAAATTTATCTCGATTATTGTATACTTTCTAAAATTGACCAACGAATCATACTACTATGGCATTATTTACAACAGCACCAAAATCAATTTGTATTCTACGCCTCTCTGCAATTGGTGATGTCTGCCATGCAGTTGCAGCAATACAAGCAATTCAGAAACAGTGGCCGACAACCCAAATCACTTGGATTATGGGAAAAATAGAGGCGCAACTGCTGCATGACCTACCTGGCGTAAACGTCATTGTCTTTGATAAATCGACTGGCTTTTCAGGTATGAGGGCAGTTTGGAAGCAGTTAGCAGATCAGCACTTTGATGCACTATTGCATATGCAGTTAGCTTTGCGAGCCAGCGTGTTAACACTCGGCATCAAAGCCAAATATAAAATCGGTTTTAACCGCAAACGGGCTAAAGAAGCGCAGTGGTTATTCACCAACAAAAAAATAAGCGATACTGCATCGACACATGTTTTAGATAGTTTTTTTGAATTTATCTATTTTTTAGGAATAGATAAAAGCACACCCAGTTGGAATATTCCACTTTCTGAAGATGATCTTAATTTTGCCAAAACAGTAACAGATAATGACAAACCTATTTTTGTTATTAGTCCCGCGGCCAGTAAAGATGAACGTAACTGGTTAAGCGAACGTTACGCCGCAGTTGCAGATTATGCTGTGAAGCAGGGTTTTAATGTGATCTTATGCGGCTCGCCTGCGCCAAGAGAGCTGAAACTGGGTAATGATATAGAAACATTAATGAATGAAAACGCGACAAATTTAATTGGCAAAACCTCTTTAAAGCAGTTAACAGCCGTTATCAGAGCAGCACAATTAATACTCGCGCCAGATTCCGGGCCAGCGCATATTGCCACCACGCAGGGCGTACCTGTAATAGGTTTATACGGTCATAGCAACCCGAATCGAACTCGCCCCTACTTGAGTAAAGAGAGTGTGATCAGCGTTTATGAAAAGCATGTGCAAGCGCAGCATAAAAAAGCATTAAGTGAACTACCCTGGAGCGCAAGGGCCAAAGGGGCGCATATTATGGCGGATATCAGTACACAGCAGGTTATTGATGTTTTCAATAAAATAACGGCTACGCCATGAAATCGACTCATCCATTCCTTTAGACCACTATCAAATGGATTAACATCTATTTATTAAACCGGCTTATCTGCTCTAAGACTTGCTCTACCTGAGAGTAGTTTAAGTCCTGCCCTTTAAGGGGTCTATTGGTTTTATCAAAAAGCTCATAATTTCCACTTGTTGTTACTTCTAAAATAGACTTATCGGTTACCACTGCATAACCACTATAGTTGGATGATACAAGCCATTCACGCTGAACAGGTTTAGCTAACAAATCTTCTCCCGCTGAATAATCGGCAACATCATTATCAACACCTAGATAGTGCTTCATAATAGTAGGAACTACATCTTGATGGCTAGTCATACTGGCGGTATCCCATTGCATACTTTCTTTGCTTATTCCCGGACCAAAGATAGCAAATGGCACCTGCACTTGAGCATTAGTAAAGTTACTGTTATGTCCCCAAAAATTAAGTTTATTATCATTTATTTCCTGGCCATGATCGCCCGTGATTATAACCAGAGTATTATCCATCTCTCCGCTTTCCTGGAGTTTATCGAGAATATGTTTTATCTGACTATCGACAAACCGAACACTGGTTTTATAACGGTTAAAAAATGCGCTTGTATCCGTTTCATTATTCAGTTCTAAATAATTCAGTGTTTTTAAATAAGGTTCAAATTTATTTGAATAATCATCAGGAAAATCATACCCATGAGGAGAATCGTAGAATAAAAAGGAAAAAGCGGGCTTTGCATGATCTCGCTGCTCATTCCAGGCCAACCAATCCTTGGTCAGATCTTTATCCAACTCAGATGGGCGGTTTCCGGTAGAGCCATTGCGCAAATTTGGTACATTAACAAATACCGTTTGATCAAATTCAGGGGATCTTAATTGTGCCGCGGCAAATATACCTAAGTCATAGTTTAAGGCTTGCAACCTTTCTATAAACAAGGGTGCTCTTCGATTTGCTAAAAACCCATGCCAATAGGTTCCCGGCAGCGCATAAAAAAGCCCAAAGATACCAGTACGAGTTGAATTACCTGTCGACAGATGATTATTAAAAACAACCCCATCGTTTTTTTGTACTATTGACCATAAATTAGGTGTGACTTGTGCATTGAAAGTATCGCCACGCCAAGAATCGATCACTAACCACATAATATTGACCGGCTTCTCTACTGCTTCAGTCTTTAAAGTGGATAATGGGTAATGCAAATCACTTTTAATTTTAACCTGCATTACCTGTTGATTTTCTAAAGCCTGTTCATCGATCCAACCATACTTTCTCATCAGCGTATTAGATGTTGCAGGTAGAAATAATGGTAAATAACGTTTTACAACAGTAACGGGTTGGTAAGCATATGCCGAGGCCCAAATATGAATACCATTAGTGGCGAGTAAGGCAATAAACACCAAAAAGGCAAACTTTCGCCCTAAATGAAGTTGAACCAATACGGGCTCTCCTTCTAACCAACGTACGAGTAACCACTGGCTTATTACTAACAACAGCATACCGGCAATGACCATCAACCAAGTAATCAATGGGAAACTCACTATTTGTCCAGAGAGAAGCATATCCACAACAAAAAAGTTGATATGAAAACGATATTGTGCAAAAACGATGCTATCAATAAAGAGAAGCGCAATACCGCTTGCAGCGATAAGACTCTGTGATAATCGCCGCGCCTTAATTGGTAACATTAAAAATGGCAGAGCAATGATGCCAATAATGGAGGCAAGCAAGACCATTTGGCTAAATGTACCTGCAATAATAAAAGTAATAGCGGTTAATTCCGATGGAAACTCGGGCAAAAAGGCAAAATAACGGGTCGAAACTGCAATGGCGATTAAAGCATTAATCAGGATAAGCCATCCATGAGAATGTAATTTTTGTTTAAATGTAAGGTTGTTCAATCTGCTCTCCACGGGATAATCATGAAAATAATACGCTAATTATTTAATCTTTGATAAGAGGGATTTTAGCTTGAAGATAGGGTGTATAACAAGTGTGAATAGAGACAGGCTGCAATTGCTCTGATTCGATCCAGTCAGTGTGCATTTAGCGCCGAATGAAGTTCGCCACGCTTGGTATATTGCCCTGCCCATGGTTAATTGGTTATCGCGAGGTATATTACTGATATTAACAATGATTTTCAGGTTATTGAGATATTTAATAACGTCACACAAAAACAAAAAAATCCCCAACCTGCAGAGCAAGATGGGGATCTTTTATTAACTTATCTCAACTTTTTAAACTATTTCCAAGCTTTCCAAGCATTAATCAAAGCGTTTGTTGAACTATCGTGGCTATCAACAGCATCTGTTGTGGTTAGCTCAGGTAAGATTCGACCCGCAAGTTGCTTGCCCAATTCTACGCCCCATTGATCGAAACTGAAGATGTTCCAGATAACGCCTTGGGTGAATATTTTTTGCTCGTACATAGCAATTAACTGACCTAATGTTTTTGGCGTGATTTTTTTAACCAAAATTGAGTTAGTTGGTTTATTACCGCTAAACACTTTGAAAGGTACTAAATCAGCAACTTCTGCAGCAGTTTTACCGGCAGCGGTAAATTCAGCTTCCACTTGTTCTTTAGTTTTACCAAATGCCAATGCCTGCGTTTGTGCAAAGAAGTTAGAAAGCAACTTAGTATGATGATCGCCTGCCGGGTTATGGCTTACTGCCGGTGCAATAAAGTCACATGGAATCAGTTTTGTGCCCTGATGAATCAATTGATAAAACGCATGCTGACCATTTGTACCGGGTTCACCCCAGATGATTGGGCCAGTTTGGTAATCAACAAGGTCGCCATTGCGATCCACACATTTACCGTTTGATTCCATATTCCCCTGTTGAAAGAATGCTGGGAAACGATGCATATATTGATCGTAAGGTAGAATTGTTTCCGTTTCGGCGCCATAGAAATTGTTATACCAAACACCAATAACGGCCAAGATAACTGGGATATTATTTTCAAAATCAGTTTCAGCGAAATGTTTATCCATTTCATGCGCGCCTTCAAGCAGCGCTGCAAAGTTATCGTAACCCACGGTTAATGCAATGGATAAACCAATGGCAGACCACAGTGAGTAACGACCGCCTACCCAATCCCAAAACTCGAACATATTCTCAGTATCGATACCAAACTCAGTCACTAACTGCGCATTGGTTGATAATGCGGCAAAGTGCTTAGCAACATGTGCTTCATCTTGGGCGAAGTTTAGGAACCAATCACGCGCACTGTGTGCATTAGTCATGGTTTCTTGTGTAGTAAATGTTTTTGATGCCACTAGAAACAGTGTTGTTTCAGCATCTAAGTTCGCAAGTGTTTCAACGATATGAGTGCCATCGACATTAGAAACAAAATGCGTTTCAATACCTTCAACTTGGTAAGGTTTTAATGCTTCAGTGACCATATAAGGCCCTAAATCTGAGCCGCCGATACCGATATTAACGATATCTGTAATTGCTTTACCTGTGTAACCTTTCCATTCACCTGAATGCACTTTGGCACAAAAGCCTTTCATTTTTTCCAGTACCGCGTTCACTTTTGGCATGACGTCGATGCCATCAACCATAACGGGTGTATTACTGCGGTTACGCAATGCACTGTGTAAAACAGCGCGATCTTCAGTTACGTTGATCTTTTCACCCGAAAACTGTGCTTTAATCGCACCTTTAAGATCTACTTGTTCAGCTAAAGCCAATAATTTTGTAAAAATTTCTTTAGTAATTAAGTTTTTTGAAAAATCAACTAAGAGATCATCGTTAAACTGACAAGAAAATTCCTTAAAACGTTCCGGGTTGTTGTCAAAAAGCGTTGATATTTTCATATCTGAATTTGCATCAAATAAAGCCTGTAATTCAGACCAGGCGGCTGTTTGCGTTGGATTGATATTTTTTAGCATTGATAGATTCCAATAAGTGATGTTTAAGATACTTGTTTAACAATAACGAAATCGATCCACAGCAGCAGATCTCCATTCATTTAATCAGGGAATTATAACGTAAAAATAGCGATTGATCGTAAAAAATCAACGATTCAATGATCTTATGCTGCGATTATTTATTAGAGTAGTGCTGCAAATAACAATAATGATCCCCTTTTAAACAAAATAAGGTATCATCTTCGCACTCATTTTAGCTGCAATAACTGATAACAAAAAAAGAGAAATACATGGGCGACAGACAAGAAAACACCACTCACTTTGGTTTTAAAACGGTACAAGAAGATAAAAAAGCTGACCTGGTTGCCGACGTATTCCATTCTGTTGCGACAAAATACGATGTGATGAATGATGTTTTATCCTTAGGCATCCATCGTATTTGGAAACGTTTTACCCTAGATTGTTCGGGTATTCGTAAAGGTCAGAAAGCGTTAGATCTTGCCGGTGGAACGGGTGATTTAACCGCTAAATTTTCCCGTATCGTAGGTAAAACAGGCCACGTTGTGTTAGCCGACATTAACGACTCTATGCTTAAAGTGGGCCGCACTAAATTACGCGATTTAGGGATTGTTGGTAATGTTGATTATGTTCAAGCTAATGCCGAGGCATTGCCTTTCCCTGATAATTATTTTGATTTAGTCACCATCGCATTTGGTCTGCGTAATGTCACCGATCAAGACAAAGCATTAGCCTCTATTTACCGCGTTTTAAAACCGGGCGGACGTTTGCTGGTGCTTGAATTCTCAAAACCTATTTATAGACCACTGAGTAAATTTTACGATTTTTACTCTTTTAATATTCTGCCTAAACTTGGCAAACTGATTGCCAATGACAGTGAAAGTTATCGTTACCTTGCAGAGAGTATCCGCATGCATCCGAACCAAGATACGCTCAAAGATATGATGAATAATGTCGGTTTTGAAGACAGTGAATACTTTAACTTAAGCGCGGGCATTGTTGCCTTGCACCGCGGTTATAAATACTAAACCAGCTCGATAATATAGAGGAAATTATGCCTTTAGATAACCTAGTGTGCGGATTACTTGAAACAGCGATTAATAAATTACATCAGCTTGATTCAAGTGCGCTGCAGAGGCGCAAAATGCTCGATGGCGTGATTATCGGCGTGACGCTAAAAGAGCTCAATAAACCCCTCTACTTTGTTATCAGCAAGCAACAAATTGATGTTTTGGCTAAATATGAAGGGCAGGCGGATTGTTTTATTCGTTTAAATATATCGGCGTTAAACGAGCTACAGAATAATCACCAACTGACCCATTTAATAAAAAGTGAGCAGCTTGAAGTGGAGGGGGATATTCAGCTGGCACAGCAGTTTGCCCAACTACTCACTGAAATGAACATTGATTGGGAAGAGTTCCTCTCTTCTAAAGTCGGCGATCTGCTGGCGCACAAGTTTTGCTATCACAGCAAGCAATGCCGGCTGGGCGTATCTCAACAACTGAAGAAAATAGAAAAACAGAGCGCGGAGTTTATCACCGAAGAGTTAAAGCTTGCACCGGGTGCATTACAGGTAGCCTATTTTTGTGAGCAGGTCAGTGACCTTGAAAAACAGTGTTTACAACTTGAAGCGCGTATAACACAACGCTTGCATAAAATTTAACAGCAGGGAATCGTCAATGATTAAATTTAAAGAACTTTCCCGCCTCTATCAAATCAATAAAACTGTGCTTGAATATGGTTTAATTGAACTGTTACCAAAAGAGCAGATTCCGTTTACTTATCGCCTGATCCGCCTGTGCTTTTTTTGGATTCGCCGTACACACAAAAACAGCAGTTTACCCGAGCGCCTGCGCCTCGGTTTACAATCATTGGGGCCGATTTATATCAAACTGGGGCAGATGTTATCAACGCGCCGTGATCTGTTGCCTCCCGTTTACGCCGACCAACTCGCTCATCTGCAGGATAATGTCCCGCCATTTTGCGGTCAACAGGCGATAACAGTGATTGAGCACGCGTTCGGCAAACCGATTGAACAGATCTTTGCAAACTTTGATGCCAATGCGCTGGCGTCCGCATCAATTGCACAAGTGCATACCGCTACCCTGCTTAAAGATGACCGGGAAGTTGTGATCAAAGTGATCCGCCCTGATATTAAAAAAACCATTCAGGCTGATCTGCAATTAATGAGATGGATTGCGCAGTTGATGGAGCGTTTCTTAAAAGATGCCGAACGGCTGCGCCCGGTTGAAGTTGTCCATGAATATGAAAAAACCATTATTGATGAATTAGATTTAATGCGTGAAGGCGCCAATGCGATTCAACTGCGGCGTAACTTTTTAGATTCAAAACTGCTTTATGTGCCGGAGATCTATCCCGATTACTGCACTAAAAATGCCTTGGTGATGGAGCGTATCTACGGTATTCCGGTTTCCGATATCGAAGCGCTAAAAGCACAAGGCACAGATCTTAAACTGCTTGCCGAACGGGGTGTTGAAGCCTTTTTTACGCAGGTTTTTCGAGACAGTTTTTTCCATGCAGATATGCACCCGGGCAATGTTTTTGTCTCTTATGAGCATCCCGAAGATCCGCTTTGGATAGGGATTGATTGCGGCATCGTCGGCACCTTGAATAAGGAAGATAAACGCTACCTTGCAGAAAACTTTTTAGCCTTTTTCAACCGCGACTATCGTCAGGTTGCACAACTTCATGTGGATTCGGGCTGGGTGCCGCCTGACACCCCAGTTGAAGAGTTTGAATTTGCAATTCGCGCTGTGTGTGAGCCGATTTTTGAAAAACCGCTTTCTGAAATATCCTTCGCACAGGTATTAATTAACCTCTTTAATACCGCCCGTCGTTACAATATGAAAGTACAACCACAATTGGTTTTACTGCAAAAGACGCTGCTTTATATCGAAGGGCTAGGCCGGCAGTTATATCCGCAGCTAGATCTTTGGGACACCGCAAAACCCTTCTTGGAAAACTGGATGAAAGAGCAGGTCAGTCCGAAAAAACTGCTTAATACACTCAAACAGAAAGCGCCGTTTTGGCTAGAAAAGTTGCCTGAGTTGCCTGAGCTGATCTATTACAATTTATCACAAGCCAAATCACAACAAAAACAGCTGACACTGTTAACAGAATCAATCAATAAACAGCAGCAAAAAAACAGTAAAAATCACTTTTATCTTGGTTTAAGTGTCACCTTGACGCTGATCAGTGCACTAGCTTATCTCTTATCAGATAAAGAACTTGCGCTGTACTGCGCAGTTCCCGGCTTTTTTGCTTGGTTAGTTACATGGCATCATTCCAATAAAGAGTAGAGTTTGCTATAACTCATAAGATGGTTTTAACGCTTTAATAAATCACAGTGATAGAGGAAAACAGATTATGGGTGGAATCAGTATTTGGCAGTTAGCTATTGTCGCAGTCATTGTAATATTACTTTTTGGCACAAAAAAATTACGCGGTATCGGCGGTGATTTAGGCGGTGCAATAAAAGGTTTTAAAAAAGCGATGAGCGAAGAAGATAAATCAAAGCCGGAAGTTGAAAATAAGACCGACGAAAATTCAAAATCCGAGCAAAAAGAGAATAAAAAAGATTAAGGCTAACAAAAAGGCTGTGAAATAGATGTTTGATATCGGTTTCTGGGAAATTATTCTGATCTCCATAATAGGTCTTGTTGTTTTAGGGCCGGAGCGTTTACCGATAGCGGTGCGCACGGTTATGCATTGGATAAACAGAGCGAAACAGATGGCTAACTCTGTAAAAGGAGAGATTTCACAAGAGCTAAGATTACATGAAATGAACGAGAAGATGATCAAAGCCAGTAAACAGGGGTTAAGCGATATTGATCCGCAATTGCAGCAATCAATCGATGAAATGAAACAGGCAGCGCAAGCGGTAACGCGCCCTTATCAAGCCAAGAATGAAGATCTAAGCGAGGCGCAACAGGAGAGTGCAGATCCAAAAAACAGTATTGCTGGCAAAAAAACAAGCGCCCCGCAACAGGATAAAGATGAATGAGTGAAAGCGAAAGCAGTGAACAAAACAAACAACATAGCTTACCCTTATTCTCCCATCTGCTTGAGCTGCGCAATCGAATTTTACGCATTGTTATGATAGTGATGCTGCTGTTTTTAAGTTTGGTCTATTTTGCCAATGATATTTACCATTACCTTGCTATCCCGCTCACCAGCCAGCTTCCGGAAGGTTCCAGCATGATAGCAACGGATGTCGCAACGCCCTTTTTTACGCCGATAAAATTAACCCTGGTCCTCTCCTTTTTTATCGCAATTCCGGCTATTTTACATCAATTATGGGCGTTTATTGCGCCGGGTTTATATAAACATGAGCGTAAACTGATTGCACCTTTAGTGGTAAGTAGCGCCCTGCTCTTTTATTTAGGCATGGCATTCGCCTATTATGTTGTCTTTCCTTTAGCGTTTTCGTTTTTTACCAGCACCGCCCCTGAAGGCGTTACCATAGCCACCGATATCAGCAGTTACTTAGACTTTGTATTAAAACTGTTTTTTGCCTTTGGTTTGGCGTTTGAAATTCCTACCGAAACCTTATTTTTTTGTTGGACCGGGCCCACCACGCCAAAAAAATAAAAACAAACACGCCCCTATATTGTGGTTGGCGCATTTGTTTTCGGCATGTTATTGACTCCCCCTGATGTCATTTCTCAGACTCTGCTGGCAGTGCCTATGCTCATTTTATTTGAACTCGGATTACTGTTTTCCCGTTTTTACGTAACGCCAGAAAGTGATAACAATATTCAAGAGTAGAGTAGCTGAAATATGATAGATATTGGTGTTAACCTGACCAACCCCCGTTTTCACAAAGATTGTCCGGATGTTATTGCAAATGCCCAACAAGCAGGCCTTAGCGCGCTTATTATTACCGGCACCGATTTAACAACAAGTGCAGCTGCACTTGCGCTGGCGAAAACTGCGCCCGGATTTCTTTTTTGCAGTGCAGGTATTCACCCTCACGATGCCAGCGCTTTTGACAGCAGCAGTTTAGCAAGGCTCAGGCAGTTAGCCTTGAGTCCACAAGTAAAAGCGATTGGCGAATGCGGATTAGATTTTAACCGCAACTATTCAACGCCGGCAGAGCAAGAGTTTGCCTTTGTGCAACAGCTTGAATTGGCGGTTGAACTGCAACTACCTCTGTTTATGCATGAGCGCGATGCCAATCAACGTTTTATCGAACTGTTAACACCTTACCGCGCGCAGCTGCCCAATGCCGTTGTGCACTGTTTTACCGGCAGTGAGCGTGATTTACAGCGCTGTCTGGAGCTTGATCTGCATATCGGGATAACCGGCTGGATTTGTGACGAACGCCGTGGCAGTGAGCTGCTTAATCTAGTTAAGCTAATCCCTGATAATCGTTTGATGATTGAAACCGATGCGCCCTATCTGTTACCCCGTTCAATGCGCCCCAAGCCAAAATCAAGCCGTAATGAGCCTAAATATTTACCCTATATAGCGCAAACTATTGCCGCGGCGCGTGAGCAATCTTTAGATCAATTTATTGCCAACACCGAGAAAACCAGCCAAGCCTTTTTTAATCTCTAAGGCCATGGTTGCAATTGCAAACTTGAAGATACCCAAACTAGTTACTTTTAATAGGAATACAGATGACAATTTCTCAAAGTTTCCCCGCTCGCCGTTTACGCCGTTTACGCAAGCATGACTTTTCCCGTCGTTTAGTGGCTGAAAACCAGCTTAGTGTCAACGATCTGATTTACCCTCTGTTTATTCTCGAGGGCAAAAACCGCCGTGAAAGTATCGCATCAATGCCGGGCATTGAACGTTTATCACTGGATTTATTAGTCGAAGAGGTCAAAGAGTTAGTGACACTGGGCATTCCTGCTATCGCGCTCTTTCCAGTGACACCTAATGAGCTAAAAACGGTCATGGCAGAAGAGGCTTACAATAGTCAAGGACTGGTGCAACGTGCGGTTATGCGCGTTAAAGAGACCTGCCCTGAACTGGGGGTGATCACAGATGTGGCGTTGGATCCTTTTACCATCCACGGACAGGACGGTATAATCGATAAAGAGGGGTATGTATTAAACGATATCAGCACTGAAATTTTAGTGAAACAGGCGCTTTCGCATGCGCAAGCTGGTGCGGATATTGTCGCGCCATCGGATATGATGGATGGACGGATAGGCGAAATTCGTAATGCCTTAGAAAGTGCGGGTTATGTCAACACCCAAATAATGGCTTACAGCGCCAAATATGCCTCCAACTATTACGGCCCGTTCCGCGATGCAGTCGGTAGTGCCGGTAATCTCAAAGGCGCCAACAAATCCACCTATCAGATGGATCCCGCTAACAGCGATGAAGCGATTCATGAAGTCGCATTAGATATTCAGGAAGGCGCGGATATGGTAATGGTCAAACCGGGTATGCCCTATTTGGATATTGTCCGCCGCGTAAAAACAGAGCTGCAAGTCCCCACTTTTGCTTATCAGGTAAGCGGTGAATATGCGATGCACAAGGCCGCGTTTGCAAATGGCTGGCTAAAAGAGAGAGAAACAGTATTAGAGTCACTGCTCTGCTTTAAACGCGCTGGCGCAGATGGCATCTTGACCTACTTTGCCAAGCAGGTAGCGACTTGGTTAAAAGAAGAAGGCAATAGCTAATAGTTAATTATCGCTCTTTGCACCTAATCTCGCTTTCTTTAGGGCAAAGGTGTTAGCCTTATTTTCCAGCATCCCCCCCCAATGGGGAATGCTAGAAAAAACACCTTTGCAGGTTAAAGCCTGCGGTTCCAATAGCAAATTCAGAGAACAAGTAAAGCAAAAAATTCATCTCCATCGTGAAAATGTGCTAAAATAGCGCCTTCGTCACAAAAAATACATTATTAAATTAACAGCAAAACCACTTAAGGAATTAGTCGCATTAATATACTTATCGCTATTTTACACCGAGGAAATCACCCCATGAAGATACACTTTTCTGCCCGCACTATTGCTTTCGCGCTGACCAGTTGCTTATTTATAGGGGCCTGTTCCGATGTACTGAACAGCAGCAAAAGTGAACAACTGATGACGAACCCCACTGAAGTCAACATCACTTCGATTGATGATTTGAATGCTTTATTTGATAAATACCAATACAACGATGCAAGCTGGGATAAAGGCAACCGGGAAGTACCGCGTATCACCTTTGCAGGCGTCGATGAACGCTGGGCTGAAGGATCAAAAAGTCTGCCGGTAGAGATCAAGAAAATGATATTTTTCCGCCTTATGACACCACTGGCATTAGTGTCCAATGAAAACATTCTCCGTGAACGGGAAATTGTTAAAAACAGCCCGCTAGATGCAGAGAAACTTAAAAAGATTGCCCTTAAATACGACATTCTTGAAAATAAAACGGGCAACTTAGATGAATCGATGCGCACAGCATTACTGGACCGCGTTGATATTTTGCCCCCTTCGTTAGCACTCGCACAAGCGGCTGAAGAGAGTGGTTGGGCGACCTCGCGTTTTGCGCAGGAAGGCAATGCTTTCTTTGGTCAGTGGGATTTCAGCGGTAACGGTATGAAACCTCTGAATCAACGAGAAGAGCTGGGTGACTATAGGGTGGCGCGTTTTGACAGCCCACTGGCATCAGTTGAAGCTTATATGCTCAACATTAACAGCAATAGCTCATATCTGAAATTGCGTGTTTTACGCAGTAAACTGCGCGCTAAAGATAAAGCGGTAACAGGCATTAAATTGGCGGGCACCTTGGATAACTATTCCGAGCGAGGACAAGATTATATTGATGGATTACGCGCCATGATTCGCTACAACAAGCTTGAACAAATGGACCAAGCGTATTTATCTGATAATAAGTTAATCCACTTAACCACAGAGAAATAATAACTGTGTTTATATATAAAGCGATAAAAGAAGCGTGTTCACACACGCTTCTTTTTTTTAATCCGCTAATGCCGCATTAAAACGGTTAAATCCGGCCTCTAAATCGGCAATCAGATCATCGACATTTTCCAGACCGACATGCAGACGAATCAGCGGTTTACTGCTATCCCATTTTGTTGCGCTGCGTATTTTATCTATGTCGAATACTCCTAAAATCAGACTTTCATATCCGCCCCAAGAAAAGCCCATTTTAAAATAGCGCATATTCTCAACCAGGGCAGTGACCGATTTTAAGTTGCCCTCTTTTAATACAAATGAAAACAGCCCGTTAGACGCGCTAAAATCACGTTTAAAAAACTCATGCCCCGGACAGGTTGCAAATGCAGGATGACGAAGATGATCGACCTCTGGTCGCGTTGCCAACCAGTTAGCGACCTGCAGTGCATTTTTTTCATGTTGCGCCATGCGCACACCTAAGGTACGTAAACCGCGGCTTGCTAAATAAACATCGTCCGGTGAAGTACACTGGCCCATCAAATAGCTGTTTTCACGCAGTTGCGGCCAATGTTTTTCATTGGCGGTGGCAGTGCCGATCATTACATCAGAATGGCCGACAATATATTTAGTAGCTGCTTGAATCGAAATATCCACGCCCATCTCAAAGGGGCGGGAATTAATGGGTGATGCCCAAGTATTATCAAGCATCACAATAAGGTCGTGTTGATGGGCAATCGCACTTAATGTCGGTACGTCTTGAATTTCCATGGTGACAGAGCCTGGCGATTCTAGAAATAACACTTTGGTATTAGGCTTGATTAGATCGCCAATGCCAGCACCAATGAGTGGATCGTAATAGGTAGTTTCGATACCAAAACCTGCAAGTAATCCCTCACATAATGCACGGGTTGGTTCATAAACACTATCCACCATTAAGAGATGATCGCCCGCCTGCAAAAATGATAATAATGCGCCGCTGATGGCCGCCGATCCCGATGGATAAAGCGCACAACCGACGCCCCCTTCAAGCTCAGCAATCGCTGCCTGAAAAGCAAAGTGGGTTGGACCGCCGCGGCGTCCGTAAAACATCTCTCCGTTAGTACGATTTTTAGCCGCAAAACGCATCTCTTCCATGGTATCAAAGAGCATTGTTGATGCACGAAATACTGGGGGATTGACCACCCCTTTTGTCCATTTTTTATCACGACCCGCACTGATTATCTGTGTTTCTTTTTTCATAACAATCTTCCATAAATAGATATTCGACCATTAAAACCGCATCTTTTAAGTATGTTAACATTTTAGCAACAGATGAACAGTCTCAAACAATCAATACGTAAGCGCTTTTTTATCTTATAATCAGCTGCAAATACAACAATCATTAAGGCACCACAATGCACTTCGAAACTGAGTTTTTACTCGATAGAAAGCACCTGGAAGAGTGTTACGATCAGTCTCTTCTCTTTAGCAAAAACCGTCCCCCGCGAATTAAATTAATGACGCTTTTAGTGGCCGCCGCTGTGCTTATTTTATTATTCGGGGAGCAGCAGGATATTCTCGCGTACTTCTTAATCGCATTGGCTTTAGTGGAATTTATGAGTTTTCGCTATCGCCGTGCATGGTGGCTAAGCAGACAGGTCTGGAGTAGAAATTCGGGCAATATCATTAAGTTAATTATCGATGATAAAGGGATAAAAACGCAAAGCTTGTACAACAATAGCCAGCTGTTATGGTCTGATGTTGCCGAGGTCGCCGAAACGGAAAAAGGGTTAATGCTGCTGCTTAAAAATGGTGGCCATAATTACCTTTCAAAACAAAACTTAACACGTGAAGTTATCGACTTTATTAAACAGCAGAAACAATAACCCGCTATTTTCCCAACTCAAAGTCGCCCAGCGTTTTTATCTCGAAAACGTGGTAGGCCGGTGTTTGGTAAGGGTGCGATGCAAGTAACGCCTGTACCGCCTGTTTGATGTATTGCGCTGCGCAGACCATCTCAACTTTATATTCGGCCAGCGTTTCAACTTGATTAATGGTGCCGATAAAAGGGGAGCTTTGCGCAAGCGGTCTAAACTGCCCGCTGCCTAAAGATTGCCAGGCACATTGGTCATAATCGCCTATTTGACCGGCTCCCGCCTCAAAGAGTGCTGATTTAACACTTTCCAGATGAGATTCCGGCACATAAAAAACCACTTGATACATGCTATTTTCCTTTTTTATTGATATAGATAAAGGCCGGCAATAAGACAAAACTAGTGATCAGCATATCTGCAACACTATGGTAGTTAAGCCGCCACATAAGATAAAAATAGACGCACAGTGACAAGGGCGCAATCAATAATAGATGTTTGTTTTGCAAACTGAGCGAGACAACAAACAACAGTGCAACCGCGCTATGGGTGCTGTAGTCCATCTCCAATGACGGCCAAATATGTAAATAGTTATCGAGCAGCATCACGCTATATACAATCACCACGCAGAGCAGTAGTCGCTTAATTTGTGACCTGCGCGTTTGCCTTGATGCTTTTTGCCAGTAATAACCCCAGCAAAGCAATAACAGAGGCGTATAGAGATCGGCGCTGATTGCCAGAATATTCATGATTAGAATTGATTAAAAAAACGTAACCGCTGCAGATAACGTAATTGCTCATCTGCCAAACAAGCAGGTTTAAAAGCAATTTTCTGACCCGCTGACTTTTGCGCCAGTAAACTTAAATCGCAGCGTGCAACACAGCCAATTTTCGGATAACCACCCAGTGTCTGCCTGTCTTGTAATAAAATAATCGGTAAACCATCGGCGGGGATTTGAATACTGCCCAGGGCGATCCCCTCGGAAATTATCCCGCCGCTTAAACTGCTGACAGTTTGCCCCGTTAAACGTAATCCCATACGATCGCTTTGTGCATCAATCGTATATTCACTGCTGTAAAACTTGGCTTTTTGCACTCGGGGAAATTGCTCACATTGATAGGATTCAATCACCCCTAATGTTAACGGTTTATTATAATCAGGAATAAACTGCGCGGGTATTTTTGTGCAGGCAAAGTTTTTTATCTGCTCAAAAACCGCTAAACGGTCACCACTTTTTAAATTACCACCAGCACCATCAAGCCCCCCTAAAGAGTTACGTTTAACCGTACTGCTGCTGCCATATTTTGTCGGGACATTAAAACCGCCCTTTACCGCCAGGTAGGCTCGTACACCTGAGCTTGCAAAAGCAAGTTTTAAACGATCCCCTTTTTTAAGGATAAAACTGCAATTATTGCTTTGTGCTTTTTGCTTTCCTGATTGCATCAAGATAGATGCCTGCATATCAGCGCCTGTTAATGCCAGTTGCAGATCACATTCAGCTGCAAATTCTGCCTGTCCAAAACTGATTTCAATTAAGGATTTATCGGCACTGTTTTTGAGCAGATAATTTGCCCAACCGGCGGCGTGCTCGTCGACAACGCCACCTTGACTCAATCCCTGTTTGGCTTGACCATAACGTCCTAAATCTTGTATTTGGCTAAATAGACCCGCATTAATCAGATATAAACCCGGATTACTTTTCATCGCTAACTTGCCCGCCTAATTTAAGAAACTGATCCAGTGAAATAGGCTTGAATTTAACGCTATCTCCCACCGCAAAAGGGCTGATTGGATTGCTATTGGGATCGAAAAGCTTAACCGGGCAATTACCAATAATCTGCCAGCCACCGGGGCTATTTTCGGGATAAACAGCCGTTTGTGCATCGGCAATGGCCACACTGCCTGCAGGCACAATAGCCCGCGGCGTCGCATGACGGGCAATATTAATTGCCGCCGGCACTTGCGCTAAAAAAGCAAAACCGGGCGCAAAACCAATTGCGCACACACGGTATGTTGTTGCGCTGTGTAATTGAATGATTTGTTCAATACTTAAACCTGTTTTTTCAGATAGCGCGGGCAAATCCCAGCCAACCGAGCAATCATAATAGACAGGTAACTCAATCACCTTGCGTTCACTGTTTAAAACGGCCTTGGGCGACGGTAACAAAACAATATTTTCAAGCAGCTTTTCAACCACTAACGAAGAGGCGTTCAATAAATTATAATGCACCAAAATAGTGGTGTAAGAGGGGATAATATCAACTAACGCATCACCAAGTTGCGTTTCAATCTGATCAACTAAAAAGGCAATCTTATCTGTTAAAGCGAGGTCGATTTGCTCGCTTACTTGGATTAAAAAACAATCTTCACTGACCGCCGTAATCTTCATTATTTATGTCTCAACCTAAAATCAGTTAATAACAGCTGCAACTCTTGAATCAATAAAATTCCAGCGGAATTATCACCATGTACGCAAATGGAGTCCACCTTGAGTTTTATCTCGTTACCGCTAAGAGTGCTAACGGTTTGCCTGTCTATTAACTGTTTTACCTGTTTTTTAATCAAATCTGCATGGTTTAAAACCGCGCCCGGCTGACTGCGGGCAACAAGGTAGCCAGACTCATCATATGCTCTATCGGCAAACGCTTCAAAAATCAGTTTAATACCTGCCTGCTCTGCTATTTTCTGATATTCCTGCAGATCCGGCCTTGCTAAAATCATTAATGCTAACGGGATTTCAAAACTAACTAGCGCATCAATAATCGCGGTGAATATGTTGATATCGGCCATCATATCGTTATATAAGGCGCCGTGGGGTTTAACATATTCAAGCGGTTTCCCGTGCAGGCTGCACAGAGCATTTAACGCCCCAACTTGATAACAGACTAAAGGGGTGATTTGAGAATAACAGTGTGCAATTGAACGACGACCAAACCCCTGTTTATCGTTATAACTTGGATGCGCGCCAATTTGTACATTGTATTTTTTGGCAAGTTGAACTGTCTGCACCATCACATCCGGATCGCCGGCATGAAATCCGCAGGCGATATTAGCTTGATTAACCCAGGGCATCACATCCTGATCAGCTCCCATTTCCCAGGCGCCGTAACTTTCACCCATATCACAATTTAATTTCATAGTTTAAAGCCTTATTATAGGGTGTGGTAATTGTTAAACGTCCAATTTTAGCGCGATTAATAACGATTGAAAAAAAGCATCTAAGGGCGCATTAATCTCCACTAACTGCCCCGTTTCAGGGTGGTTAAAAGAGAGATAAGCGGCATGTAACAGTAACCGGTGACAGTCAAAGTTATCACGAAACATAGCATTATGTTTACCGTCACCATGGGAAGTATCCCCAACGATAGGATGACGCAGATGTGCCATATGACGACGCAGTTGATGTTTGCGCCCGGTTTTGGGAATCAGTTCCAGCAGACTATAACGCGATGAGTCATAAGGGCGAACCGCAATCGGCAACATGGTTTTTGCCAGGCTGCAATATTGCGTAAATGCCTGTTGCGCAGGTTTATCCTGCTGCGCCTGTTTATCGGCTATTTTATCGAGAATTTCTTTAAGGGGGTAGTCCAGCTCGCCATCTTCTAAGTAACCGCGCACCACGGCCAAATAACGTTTCTCTGTTGTGTGGTTAACAAATTGGTCGCTGATATTTTTTGCACTCACTTTATCCAGCGCAAATAATAAAACACCGGAGGTGGGCCGGTCTAATCGATGCACAGGATAAACATATTGACCAATTTGGTTACGCACTTTTTGCAGTGCAAATTCAGTGGCATGGTAATCTAACCAACTGCGATGCACTAATAAGCCGGAGGGCTTATTGACCGCCACGACAAATTCATCCTGATAAAGAATATCCAGATCGGGACTGCTGGCTGTAATATTAAGATCTTGATCTTCAATTATTTCTGCAAACGCTATCGCTTGACTCTCTGTGGCTTGATTATCTGGATATTCATTCATCTGTTTATTTTACTCTTGCATTTATCAGCAAATCGATGCGGCTAATAATACCCTTGATATCTGTGCTGTTGACAGGCAGAGCTTTAAAATACTCACTTGCCATAGGTAATACAGACATAGACTCCGGTAATGGCAAAGAAAACTGTAATAAGTGACACATTTTATCAATAAAGATAAATTGCAGCCACTGCACAAAGGTTAAGGTATCAATGGCAAAAGGGGCACAACTGCTTAACGCCTGCTCGCTGGGCACGCTGCTCTGCCACAAATTAAGCTGGCGCAATTCCTGCTCTAACTCAGCTAAAAGTTGTAACAGTAGATGGCGATTTTTGCGGCTCCCAGGGGATAATATAAATTCATTTTCTGACATCTATTTTCTCAATTTAGAAAGATCTCTAATATACATAAATTCCTGCCCATATTCATTAACTTGCCCACATTCATTAAGGAGTTGGTAGATACCCGTTATCAATCAATATGCAAAAATGCATTTTGATTGATAACAGGTATAATCACTGTACGTTATGAACAACAAAATTGAATTGCTATGAATATGAATACCCTTACTGACTTTTTACAATCTTCACAATGCCAATGCAGAATTTATGATCTAGGCCGAAAAGTGACTAATATTGCCAATAGCGATTTTAAAAAAATTGAACATAATGAGCAGCCTTACCCCTACCCGATTCAGCAGCACGCTTTTCTGGCGATCACTTTTTGGCAGTTAGCTAAACAAACTGGCAATCAGCAGGACCATTTTATCTGGTTTTTAAAAATGCCGTTAGATGAGCAAGGTTTTCTGAAAATCACTGCGCAAACCAGTTTTATAAAAATGGTAGTGGAAGCGATGGGGAAAGATCTGACCGCCGAGATAGATAAAGCGTTACAGGAGTCCTTAGCAAGTAACCCCTTTATCTTTAAGCCAACGCCTGAAAAACTGGCCCTTTTTAATGCTCGCATCAACGCCGCTTTTATTCGTCCCGCCTCCTCTTTTTATCCCGCCGCAGTAAACTACTTTTCGGGTGCACTAAACTGGAGCAACTGGCAGGAGTTAGGCATCCAGGGTGTGGCAGATATAACCGCGCGGTTAGGCCATGATAATAACCAGAAAAATTTAATCAATGCCCTGCCCCATCTACCTCAGCAACCCTTACAAACATTGGCGTTATGTTTAGAACATCAAGATCAAATAAGCACTGAGTTAGCGGCCGCTATCGCCAAACAGGCAGATCTTGAGCTACAGGCAAATCATCAGGGCAACGCAATTTTATTATTGCGCGCACTGGCCAGTTCCCCCGCCGTCGATATCACCAAAGAACTGTTAGAAAAACAATTTTCCTCTGCCCTTATCTACAATGAGCATTGGTATATAGGTATTGCAGGGCGACTGTGGAATATGCTTGAAGATGAAACCTTACTAAATCGTTTTTTTGAAAGCTTAGCCAACCATCATGCAGCGCTATTTCCGGCACTATTTGCCGATTTGGTGGCGATTCCAGCACTGCGTGATAAAGTGCTAAAACAGTTGCGTTTAAGCGCACGCTCTCCAGCTTTATCAGAGGCGATTGGTATGCTATTTTCCGGCGTGAAAAGCAATTAAGGTACATTTATGACAGATCTACTGTTTATTCTTTTTTCTGTGCTTGGCGGCACGCTTATTTGGAAATTACGTCAACAATCCGAGTATGCCAAGGAGCTGATCACCAACCACTGTTTTAAACTCGACCTGCAACTGCTTTGGGTTGCTCGCTCGAAATTTAATTTAAAATTGGGAGAGAATTTCCTGCAGGCCAGTTTCATTTTTGAATTTAGCAGCGATAACGATAACAGCTATCAAGGCCGTCTGTTTTTATCCGGATTACGTAAACCGCGATTTGAACTGCCTGTTTACCGCTCTGTTGAAGATTTCGATACATTTCATTAATTATTCACCATCAATAAAGGTCCACATGGAAAGAATTATTTTAATTGCACAGCAGCTCAGCAAAGAGGGAAAAGTGCCGAATACCGCATTAATAAAATCGCGTTTACCAAAAAATGTCCCGCTACCTGTGATTATTCAGGGGTTGAAAATGTGGAAAGAAAATCCGCAAAAAGAGATTAATATTGCAAACCTCCCGTCAACGCAGACAGGCAGTGAAGAGAGCATTAATTTTGATGGTTTATTGGATGCAAAAATAAAACAAGCGCTCGCGCCACTGCTTGCTGAAATAGAAAACTTACAAACGCAAGTAAAAAGACTGCAGCAACAACTGACAACACAAGAGCAAGATTAACCGTGTTTATTAAAGAGCTAAGATTTGAGTGTTATCAAAACACTCAGTATGCGATGGTTGAAAGAGCCATTAATAATTACTTGGATATGCTCCGTTATAACGGGCAGATACTCGGACGCGAATTTCCTGTCGCGATGTTTGCCAGCTGGTTTGTGGTACGTTTAGTCTGCCCGGAAGAAAACAGCTTAAATGATATTTTTAATAGCCCGCAGGTAAAACAGGCTTTAAATAGATTAACGGAAGCGGGAATACTCTCGCCTAAAATTAAAACCATTGCAGAAGATCTCAACTCACTGGAATGCGCACAGAACGTTCAGCCGAGCTGGCAGGTTTTATATACCACCTTCTTAGATACCTGTTCACCACTGCGCTGCGGTGAAACGCTTGCGCCTATCCCCCTCTATCGCACGCCAGAGGCGATCAGTAATGGCGATCGCAAAAGCGTCATAAAATGGCAGGAGGAATGGATTAATTGTGATGAACTGCAGATGAATGGCTCCGCTGTTTCCAGTTTTGTTTTAAAAGAGATGGGAGAGGTTGATAGTAAGCTATTTTACCAAGGCAGCAATCTCTGTAAACGCATTGAACAGATAACCAAAGTGCCAACCTATTACTATCTGTACCGCGTAGCAGGAAAAAGTTTACAGGCAGAGCAAGAAAGGAGATGTCCGAGCTGTGGAGGAGAGTGGCGACTGCCCTCGCCACTGTTTGATATTTTCGATTTTAAATGCGACAGCTGCCAACTCGTCTCCAACCTATCTTGGGATTTCAAGAAATAAAAATAGAGGAATATAAATAATGAAGAAAATTAAATTAATCGGGGCATTGATTATTGTTTTAGTGATTGCCTTTTTTGCTTTAAAAAGTTGTTCACAAGATGAAGTCGGTGATGTCAGCCTTGGCATCTTCACCACGCAGGACATTAAAATTAATACGCTTATTGATCCAATCGTCACGGGGGTCACCTGCCACATTGCCAGTATTGAAGCGGATTTAAGCCTCGCAGATCCTTCCGACTCTGCTATCGCCTGTCGTCAGACGGGAGAAATCACCTCTGCAATGATTGCCTCCATTGATAAATCAACATCAGGGGACGTGGTATTTAAGAAATCTAAAAGTATTTTCTTTAAAACGATGAAGATTCGTCGTATTTTTGATGCGGATAATCAAACACTAATGTATGTTTCTTACTCGACTAAAGAAACCTCTGGCAGCTTCAAACACAGCCTGTCCACCGTGCCGTTATGGGGAACTAAAGCGTACGTAGCCCCTGTTGCAAAAGTCGATAAGTAGCCGAAAAACGTAATAGCCAGAATTCCCACGCGCTGCGCGGGAATTCACTTCTCCCTTAATTTATTTAATCCCAATTCAACACCTTAATCTAAGGTAAATAATATCCGTAACCAATACCACTAACCACTTTTGTAACGGCTCCGCACCTACCTCACACCTTTAAAAGATGAACCTATTCTCGTCAATTAGGCTGCCATTTTTTTAACTTCATCACTATCTTCTGCACAAAGAATATTTTCAGCGTAGATTATTTAACAAGGAGAATTAACATCTTATTTTAAAAGAAGTGAAATTTTTCAAAAATTGATTTTTCCCTAACAATCAGCCCTAGATCATGTTTTGTCTGTTCATTTTATACACAAACTTGACTCTAAGAGTTAAATCACTACATTGATGGGGCTGCTCGTTTGTTAATCAAAAAGTTCAAAATAACAGCAATTAATCCGTCGTGGGATATGTACTAATTTCGTAGAAAACTGTTAGATAAATGGTTAAATTGCTGTAATTCACTTTTGTGAAAGCAGCATAGATAACCTTGATTTAATCTTTTCATCCGTTGTTACGCATATAGTGGATCACCAGAAAAAAGTCTATAAAACAATTGCTTAATCTGTTTTATTGGTGGTTCACTGCGGGTTAGAGGAGCATATAAGTAACATGCTCTAAATTAGTCACAAGGATCTGTGATATTGCACTTTCAACAGTGGAACTGTTCAACAATTCAGACGTTACTGGTTTTATCCTTACAACCGGACAGATCTATACGTTGAACGATTCTGATGTTGCTAAAACTTAACTTGGTATAAGTCAGCACTTACACCGAAGAGTTTTCTTTGTGGCACTACAATAAACTTACTAATGGAATAGGTATATAAATAATGAAATTCAAAAAAAACACAAAACTGATTAATGCTTGCCTACTTGGCACCTCATTATCGATTTTCTCTCAATTTGCAAATTCAGATGTTATTTTACATGCTTTCGACTGGCAGTATGCAGACGTCGAAGCGAAGGCCGCTGAAATTGCAGCAATCGGCTACAAAAAAGTATTGGTCTCGCCACCTATTAAATCAGACAGCAACAATAGCGAATGGTGGGCACGTTACCAACCGCAAGATCTACGTGTTATTAACAATTATTTAGGTAATAAACAAACCTTTCAGGCGATGGTTGATGCATTACAAGCACAAGGCGTTGAAACCTATGCTGATATTGTAATTAACCACACGGCAAATGAACGCGGTAACTCGACCTACTTTCCCGGTGACACAGCAACCAACGATTATATCAATAACAGCAGTTACTGGGAGGCGCAAAAACTATTTGGCGACTTGAGTAATGGCTTATATACACCAGGTGATTTCCATGCTGAATTTTGTATCAGTGATTGGACCAACGTATGGGAGTCAATGAACGGCCGCATATGTGGTGGCGATGGGGATCGCGGATTACCAGATTTAGATCCAAATGACAACGTGCGCGATCTACAACGAAGCTACCTACAAGCGTTAAAAAATATGGGCGTGACAGGGTTCCGTATTGATGCAGCAAAACATATGACCACATGGCATATTAACCAGGTATTTACTGATTCAATTAAAGAAGGCATGTATCTCTTTGGTGAAATTATCACAGGTGGGGGCGCGGGTAATGCCGACTACGATACTTTCTTACAGCCTTATTTAAGTGAAACGTCACACAGTGCTTATGACTTCCCGTTATTAAAAACTATGCGTGATGCATTTGATGCAAATGGTAGCTTAACTGCATTAGCAGATCCTAAATCATGGGGCGGAGCGATAGATGGCATGCGTGCTCTGACCTTTACTATCACACATGATATTCCAACCAATGATGGCTTCCGTTACCAAATCATGAGTGAAACTAACGAACATCTTGCTTACGCTTATATTATGGGCCGCCAAGAAGGTGTGCCTATGGTGCTAAGTGATACAACGGGTGTTGATAACGGTCGCTGGGTAGATGACTATAAACAAGATAATATCAAAGCTATGGTCAAGTTTAATAATGGCGTTCAAGGTGCGGGCGAAGAAGTATTATATTCTGACCAATGTACACTTGTTTTCCGTCGTGACCAAAAAGGGTTAGTCGGTATCAATAAGTGTGGATATGAGAAAAATATATCCATTGACAGTGGTAAGTTTGATACAACAAAGAATTATGTTGATGTATTCACAGGCTCAAGCTTCAAAGTCACTAGCAGTAGCTATACGGTCAACATTCCTGCTAGTTCAGCAAGAATGTGGTTAGCAGATGGTGAAGTTGTTATTATTGATCCAACCAACGCAGACGTAAATTTCACTTGTAATAACGGCTATACCAATATGGGCGATAGTGTTTATGTAATAGGTGATCAAACTGAACTGGGCAACTGGCAAGCAGCAAGTGCTATTAAACTAGATCCCACCAGTTACCCTACATGGACAGGTACTATCTCACTTACAGAAAACACTAATATTGCATGGAAATGTATTATCCGTAACGAAATCAACCCGAGTAATGTGATTGAGTGGCAGTCCGGTGCTGATAACACAGTTAACACTGGCACTGGCGCATCAACAACCGGTAGCTTTTAATCGGTAATATTGTCACCATTAGCAGTTAATGGCACACACAAAAAATAACCTTAAAACCAGCTTTCTCTGCTGGTTTTTTTATTTGATTACGATGCAGAGGTGGTAAAAAAAATGTTCGTCATAAAGAATATTGCGTTCTGAATTAAGTGATCGAGTAAAAAATGGATAACCATTTAAGGTATTAACTGCTTTTATTTACACTTACCGATAAAATATTAATGAAGTCAATCGATCGAAATATTATTATGCTACCTCTTGCTCTATCATCAGGGCGAAGATCTTCATCTTCAAGTAGTTGGGGTATAACAGCATGTATTGAATGTGAAAAATTTTGATCCGCTGATTTAAAAAAGAAAACAAAAGAAATCATTGATAAAGGTTATACTGCGTTATTTGCTGCAGTCAAAAATGACGTTATGCTCCTTAGCAGATAACTTAACTAAAGATTTCTCACTGGCCGCTATTTTGAACAGATACGCTGATAATAAAAAGTACGGTAATCAGATATAAATATTTCGAGGAAAGACAATGCAAAAGAATAAAGCAAAAACAAACAGCAACGCTAAGCTAATTTTTACCGTTATTACGCTCGCTATTATCTTTGCCGGAACTTATTTTTATATCAGCAACCAACAGACGCCTCTCCCTGTGATAGAGCCGATGCCAGTTCCAATCCCCGCCATTGAAGAGGCGCAGCCTGTTGCTCCCGAAATTGTTAAGCCATTACCCCCGGCAGAGTTACCTGTAGAGCCGGAGCAGATTATTGACCCAGACAGCGAAGTTGAGACCGCGAATCCACTTCCCTCGTTGAATGATTCAGATGCCATGGTGTTCGCATCCACCGAGCAACTGTCACCGTTACCAAACTATACAAATTTATTAACCACCACTAACATTATTCGGAATTTCGTCGTCTTTATTGATAATCTTTCCAGAGGTGAATTACTAACAAAATACAGCCCGTTAACTAAACCAATCGAGCCATTTAGTGTCGTTAAAATTGATAATGAGATTTACCTTAACGAAGAAAGCTACCACCGTTATGACTTGTATGTCGATATTATAAACAGCATTGATATTGACTTCGCGATCGACCAATACCGCACATTAAAACCTTTGTTTAATGAGGCTTATCAAGAGCTTGGCTATGCAGAAAATGAATTCGATGCAACATTGTATGATGCAATAGAAATGGTACTCAACGCCCCTATTGTTCGAGAGCCGATTAAATTAGTGGCACCATCCGCTATGTATAAATTTGCCGAAGCTGAATTAGAAGCACTGCCATCAGCAGATAAACTAATGATTCGAATGGGCCCTGATAACATACTCAAATTAAGAGTGAAACTACAAGAGTTTCAGATAGCATTAGAAGGCTTGTCTAAGCAGTAGTGAGTCACTGCCGTTAGCTATGCTAACGGCACTTGCTTTTAGTTCGCAGAATTAACCTCAACGCAATTTGCATAGCGCATACGCGGTAAATTTATTTCAAGCTTTAATCCCAATCATCAAACAAGAAATCATGTTCTTTTCTCTCTCTTATTCTTTCAAGTTGGCTCTCTATCTTTTCTTTAATCAATCGTTTGTTTCTGTTTTTATTGCGCACTTTTTGCGCACTGGATTCATCGCCACCGATAACCAATTCAAGATCAGCTAAATCTTGGCTATAAACACTAGCGTCATCGTCAATAGCTAGGTTAAAATCAGATCCATGCTGACTTTTAGTAATATTCATTTAGCGCCTCTATATAGCAGAATTTAGTGAATAATCAGGCTTTAGCGCTGGAATAAAAAGCAAAAAATTTTGCTCTTAGTGATGAATTTTTTTTGTTAACAAACCGATTTACAATTAAGACTTTTCAAGAGCATATATACTCATGTTACTTCGAGATGCAAAATCAGCATCCAGTTGCTGGGCAATTGTACCGCTGCGGATAAAACCTAATCCGTTAGCGCATTTTATTTATAACCGTAGAAGCCTTTAATATTCTACCGGAGAACAGCTATGTCATTTGAAAATATACCTTTTTTCATTGAAGAACTAAATAATATTGAAAATGAATCGAGATTCTCAGAGGTTATAACGCAGCTGGAAGATAGTTTATCTTTTGAACAAATTGCCGTCCTATTAGAAGCATTTCCAATCCCATTAAGAAAATCGATTTGGCAATCAATAACAACGGAAGTGCAGCAGCAAGTTTTTCTTGAAATGCGCACTGAATCAAGACAGCTGCTCTTAAACGCCTGTGATGATTTTGAATGTTTTCCGTTATTTGAAAAGCTTGATGCCGATGAACTGTTAGATCTTTCAGAAAATCTAAGTGATCGTTTTGTTGATTATGCTGTGTCTAAAATGACCGCCAAACAACGCGGGTTATTTAAGCGATCCCAGGAGTACTCAACAGAAGAGGTGGGTCACTGGCAAAGCTATGATGATATACAGGTGCCTGAACGGGTAAAAGTTTCAGCGGCTAAAAAGATTTGCTCAAAAGTATTACCGCCTCTCTCAGAAGCTTTTTATATCACCAGAACAGATGCGACACTGATTGGCGAAATGGCGATTGCCAGCATAATAGCAATTGACAATGACTGTCCGATAGCAAGCCTTGTCGATGCAACTTATGAAGCAAATAATGAAGCAATAGAAACAACTGAGAACATTTATACTGCGATTAATAAGGTGATTGCCTCCGGTAAAGCTGCCTTACCTGTTATCGACAGTTCAGGCTTTCTCACCGGCAGGTTAGACCTGCATCAGGCCTATAAAATAAAAGAGCAGCAAAAAGAGACGCAGTTGATTCAACTAGCAGGTTTAGTGGAAGAGGAAGATCTTTTTTCAAATATCTGGAGAAGCAGTAAGAACCGAGCTGTCTGGTTGGGCATTAATCTTATAACTGCGTTTTTAGCATCTTGGTTTATTGGCCGATTTGAAGGCACATTACAGCAGGTTGTCGCACTGGCTGTGTTAATGCCGATTGTTGCATCAATGGGGGGGATTTCAGGCAGTCAGACACTGACGCTTATTATTCGCGGGCTTGCACTCGGACAAATAACAGAGGCGAATCAAAAAGCGATTGTCACTAAAGAGCTGAAAGTAGGCTGCATCAACGGCCTGCTATGGGCAAGCGTGATAGCGACTCTCACTTATCTATGGTTTGCAAATCCGCTATTGTCGTTAGCTATTTTTTTCGCAATACTGGGCAATATTATCATCGCCTCATTTTCAGGTGTTTGGGTTCCTTGGCTACTAGACAAACTAAAAATAGATCCCGCATTAGCAGCTTCAGTTATATTAACCACAGTGACCGATATCTTTGGATTTGTTACCTTTTTAGGTTTAGGCAGCCTGCTTCTCACTTAATACCAAATCCACTAATTTTCTATTCATTTATGCTTGTTAAAATGAATGCTAGCTGACATAAAACTATGTTTTAGTCTTTGTTGTTTATTTTGCAATTAGAACAAATAGTTACTGCAATCAACGTCTTGCTTTCATCCATTTTTCCGGTGCCTAAATAGATCACCTAATTAATGGAATTGGTATAACTCGAAATACTTTCGTTCTAAATAAAAGTATTTTAAAAAGTTAAAAATCCACATCGGGAAAGTACTGAATAGCCTGAGCGATCACTTTCGCTTTATGACTTTTAGATAAATAGATGGCAAATACCTCGCGAAAATATACTGGCGCATCTTCAATAAGGTAAAGTTTCTTGTTTTGGAGATGCTCAAATACCATCTGCCGCGGCAGATAAGCACTACCACCCGCTTCTAAGATATATTCTAAAGCAACTCTGGGCTGATCTATAAAATGTTTTGCCGGCGGCGAATTTTTGAACTCGCGCATATGCTGCGCGTTTACCGATGCGCCATAATCAACCATTACATAATTATTTAAATTTTGCTCCGTTATATTAAACCCCGGCTCACTAGAGACAAGATGTAACGGGATAGTCGCCACTTTTTCTGTGACCAGCTCTTCTACAAACGGCGGCTCAAATAAAAAAGCGATATCAATGACACCGTTTAAAACAGTTTTTCGTAGTTCAAGTGGTGAATAGGTGTTGGTTAAGAGACTAATATCTTCCATATTGTGATGTATTTTTTGTAACCAGTTTTGTAAAATAATATCCCAAATGGACATTATTGACCCTATCACTAATTGTAAAGCGTTCTGATCTGTCATACCTACATCTTGTTTCGCTTTTTGCCACATAAAAAGAATTTCATTGGCATGCTTAATTAAACGATGTCCTTCAGGTGTCAACTTGAGATGTTTCTGGCGACGATCAAATAACAATACACCTAAATCATCCTCTAGAAGCTTAATCCTCGCACTCACTGCCGATTGTGTAATAAATAAGGATTCTGATGCTAAGCGGAAATGCAGGGTTCGACTCACTTCCAAAAATGTTCTAAGTAATTCAATTTTCATCTGATAGCAACTCTCGTGTAATCAATTATTTTTATTAAACAAGGGGGAATAATGATTTTTATTGTACATATATTTTTATATACACTCCAAAATTAATTAGCCGGATCTATAATAAAAAAGGTCTAAATTAATCCCAAAGCATCTATTAATAAGGAACAAATATGAAAATAGCAATATTAACCATAGAGCCCAACTCATACTCAATCCAAAGATTAAAAGCGGAGGGTGAAGATCACGGACACGAAGTGGATGTGATCGACACACTACATTGCTATATGGATATAACATCCAGCCGTCCGACTGTCCGTTACCATGGTCAAGAGCTGCCACGCTATGATGCAGTTATTCCGCGCATTAGTGCAGCAATCATGTTTTATGGCACAGCAGTCGCGCGTCAATTTGAAGTGATGGGCACATTCAATGTTAATGAGTCTGTTGCTATTAGCCGTTCTCGCGATAAATTACGTTCGTTGCAATTATTGTCAAGAAAAGGGATCGGTTTACCCAGAACGGGGTTTGCCAATAAACCAGATGATATTAAAGATTTGATTCGAAATGTGGGCGGCGCCCCTGTGGTAATAAAGTTACTCGAAGGCACACAGGGGATCGGCGTAGTATTAGCGGGCACTGCAAAAGCGGCAGAAAGCATTATCGAAGCATTTATGGGGTTGCAGGCAAATATCTTAGTACAGGAATTTATTAAGGAAGCAAATGGTGCTGCTATCCGCTGTCTGATCGTTGGAGGTAAGGTGGTTGCGGCGATGAAGCGTCAATCTTCTGAAGGCGATTTCCGCTCCAACCTGCATCTAAGCAACACAGCTGAAGTTTTCAAATTATCTAAAAGCGAACGTGAAACAGCAATAAAAGCCGCCAAGGTAATAGGGCTAAATCTCTGCTCGGTTGATTTGCTGCAGTCTAAAAATGGCCCGATGGTGATCGAGGTTAATTCATCGCCAGGGTTACAAGCAATTGAGAAGGCAACGGGCAAAAATGTGGCGGCGATGGTGATTAAATTTATAGAAAAAAATGCCAAACCCAACAGTAATAAAACCCATGGACAGGGCTGAGAAATACAACGCTTAGTACGCTGCTTTTGTGCCCAGAAGCAGCGGAAAGCGTATTACCATCAAAGACCCTCTTGAAGGAATAACAATCAATCTGTGGCTCTACTCTAAAATAACGGGCACCAGCTGCGCTAAAAAATCCGTTAAATTTTCAGCAAGTATTGCGTCTTGCCCTTTCCCCAAGGTTTCTAACTGCACTTGCCCTGTTTCATTCGCTATCGAGATAATCTGCATCTCATCACTGCAACTGGCAATAAACATCGAAGCTGGTTCTTTTAACCGTTTTTGCATCATAAAATGAGCAATCATATTCGTTTGCAACAGTTTAAAGTCATCTTCATTCCAAGCCTGAATTAAGGTGATTGGATGATCGGAAAATAGGCACGGAACAGAATCGGCATAGGCGCTGCAAAAAAAATCGCTAATACTTGGGTGAAGTTTTATCTCCAGTGCCTGCTCTATATTGCTGAGATCCAATGACGGTTCCCGTTTGACAGCGGACCACTCAATTTTACCGTCTTTCACGTCACCTACCTGGCAGGGTGAAATCCACTCTGAATCAAAAATCTGCATAGGTAATGATTGTTTCTGCTGCTGCCAAAGTGCCTGTTGGCGCTCAAAAAGCGCAAATAGTTGTGCTTGTATTGTGTTATTCATTGCTCGAATTATTCTACATTTTGGGTACAATGGAGCTATTATACACAAACTGCTTTAATATGCAGATCTGCGCATCTTCAACTAGCTTGAGTATAAATTTGTCTTTCTTAAAAAATATAAAAGCTAATAAATATGACTCAGAAATCACCCTACGACCAAGCGTTCGCCTTACAAAACCTTTCTCTTGGCAAAGCGACAGAATATAAAAGCATTTACGACGCCAGTTTGCTACAAGGCGTACCGCGCAGTTTAAACCGCAAAGAATTAGCACTGAGCGCAGACAATCTGCCCTTTTTTGGGTTTGATTTGTGGAATATTTACGAGCTATCTTGGTTAAACAGCAAAGGAAAACCTGTGGTTGCAACCGGCGTTGTTAAAGTGCCTTTTGACAGTGACAATTTAATTGAATCGAAATCATTTAAGCTATATTTAAACAGTTTTAACCAGACTAAATTTTCCTCTCTTGATGACGTACAAAAAACATTAACTGCCGATCTGTCAAAATGTGCAAATAAAGCGGTGAGTGTTGAACTTAATGGCAACTTAGATAAGTTCGCAGATAAGCTTGGTACATTCGATGGCACATGTTTAGATGAGTTAGATATCGAAATAGATAACTACCAGTTAACCGCTAACTACCTGCAGGGTATCTGTTCGGCAGTGACAGTGACAGAAACCTTATATTCGCACCTGTTAAAATCCAACTGCCTGATCACCAGTCAACCAGACTGGGGAACTGTTGAAATCAGCTATACGGGTAAAAAACTGGACAGAGAAAAATTACTGCGTTATTTGATCTCCTTCCGCCAACATAATGAATTTCATGAGCAGTGTGTCGAGAGGATCTATTGCGACATCATGAAATTTGCACAAATAGATTCGCTTTCTGTATACGCACGTTATACTCGCCGAGGCGGTTTAGACATCAACCCATTACGCACCACAGAAAATAGCGGTGTAATTAATAATCTTCGTTTACTACGACAATAAAAAACAGGTTTATGAAATATATTGGTTTATACATTGGTCCGATCGTTGCGCTGATTTTATTACACGTTAGTTTATCGGCCTTCGCGATAGAATTAATTGATGTAAAGGTGCCGGTAACGCTCAAGAAAGCGTATGACGTACGCTATAACGATCCGCTAAACTGCGTGGAAGCAACCAGCCAATATATTATTCAACAAAAGTCATTTAATGTTAATTCGAAGGGCATTATCGAAGAAAGGCCGCCAGCGAGGCCAATCTATCCATTCCCAATGCAGTTACTGGCTTTTTGCTATGCACAAATTGAGGATTATGCGAACGCCCTAAATTTACTACAGCCCTTATTAAAAAATTCGAATGTATCAAGTGATGATATAAGAACTTTAAATATGATTGCATTAGATATCCCTGAAGAGGCGCGTCCGCAATTCAGCAATCTATCATTACTAAAAATGCTATCTGCCACAGAGGCTAGCATTCAAAAAACACCATTAACGGATTCTCTCAATTTAGCCATTACACTGCAATTCGCTATCAGCAAATTATCTTTACAAGAAAACCATTATAGCAATGCACTGAGTGCATTGGAAAAAGCAAAAAAAGAGATACAAGGAAACCCAAATATAGAATTACATGCTTGGCTGGCTTACTATTACGGTCTTTATTATGACCAAATCAATCAACCACAATTAGCGGCCTCCTCTTTTCTATTAGCCAATCAATTAGCTAATAAGCACGCTTTTATTGAACTAAGTGGACAAGCTAAACGTAGCATTGCCAATCTATATCAAAAAAAATATCGTTTTACGACAGCGCTTGAGTTTACCAAACAGAGCATCGAGCTTTATCTGGGCACTGAAAACAAAGTCAAACAAGCCGAAAGCTTAATTCAATTTGCGGTTTTAAAACGCCAAAACAATGAAAACAACCAAGCGCTTATTTACCTGTTTAATGCATTAGAGTTGATTGAAAACAATAAACACAGTGATCTGCTCGCCCACGTATACCTTGAGATTGGTCGAACCTATTTAGCCACTAAAAACGCAGATAGAAGCAACAGTGAATTAGCGCTCGCTCAAAAATATTTACAAAATGCACGTTTTCATTTTGCTCACTTAAATAAACCACGTTATCAAATAGAAAGCTTACTGCTGCTCGCACAATTAAATATTATTAGTAAAGATCCGGCACTGGCAATTTTACAGCTAGAAAAAGTATTGCAGCTTTCAACCAATAACTATCTTTCTTTACGTGTACAAGCTTTTGAGATGCTGGCATTAAGTTATGAAATAACCGGTGACCTCCAGCAAGCAATTTTACATTTCAAAAACTTCCATGCATTGCAAAATCGCATTAAAGAACACCTGTTTGAATTACAGCAGTTACAAATCAGTGAACAACTGGAGCTATTTGAAAAAACCCAGCAACAGGAGCAGCTGGAAATTGAAAACACACAACTGCAAATAGCAACAGATCGCTTTAAAACGCTTACCTATAGCTCAATGAGTTTGCTCACCCTAGTGAGCATGCTGCTTTGTTACGCATACATCGCCAATAAAAAACTCAGCAATGCTGATAAACTTGCTCAGCAACAACTTGCAGTTCATCCCCGGAGCAAACTGCCTCTGCAATACGCCGACAGTAACCAGTTTGCCGCTATCTATCGCGGCGAGCCTCTCTATTACGCTTTGGTCCAGATCCCTTTCCTAGCACGGATAAATGAATTGCTGGGTATTGACAATGCAACAAAAATAGAAGAAAAGATGGGCGAGGCCCTAAAAATATATTTCACTTCGAGCGTGGATATTTTTCAGCTGCGCGATAACCAGATTTTATTCATCAGTAAACAAACAGAGCATCAAAATGCAGGAAATTTCGCCACAAAAATAGAGCAATTTTTTACGGCGTTCAGCGCAAAATATCACCTGCCAAACACAGTTTCTTGCGGTATTGTTACTTTCCCGTTTTTAAATAATGCAAGCCGCGCAATCACCCCTAGCCGTATCTTAAATTTAAGTAGTTTAGCGCTATTTGCAGCCAGTCAAATTAGAGAAGTGAAACAACAAAATAGCTGGGTTGAATTGTATGCCATTGATAATTTGCAACCTGCGTTCTTTGATGGGAATTTATGGATATTGGGTCAAGCAGCCATAGATAAGGGCTTAGTCAAAATCAAAAGCAGTCATACAGACTATGTAATTAATTGGCTAAAACTTGATAACTAACCCATTTCAGGTGCGCTTTTCAAGGTTATACTTGCACTCTTAATAATAAAAATCGATAATACTCAACAGCTCAACTCTTTAATTGGAATAACTATATATGACCTCCCCAATAGCTGTTATAACGCTACTTCAACAGTTATTAAAAAGAACTGCCCGACAAGACAAAAAATTTGATCATTATCAAATTGGGTTCTTAAAAAAACTACGCGTTAGTCCCTCTGAGAAAATAACAATCCAGCTCCTTGATGAGTGCACAGATCAACTTAATCAGTTAGAGATCCCATTCGAAGATACGCTCTCTGAAGGACGATTAATCGCGTCGCAATCACAGCTGCAGTTACAAAGACTACCTAGACTGTCTGAATCTGTTAATAATAAAATAGCCCAGGCGAAGTCTGTGGCACAACCTTACACTATTATTGAACACCACAATGAAATCACTGACATTATCAAAATTTACCAGCGTGTTGTTATTGAACTAAGTAATAATAAAAAAATAGCAGCAAGCACAACTGACAGTGACCAATCTTCTCAATTGAATGACCTATCTGACGAGTTGCAGCTGCTTATCCTTAATATGGATATTGGTGATGCATATATCAAGCAACTCGAAGCTATCCGCCTGAAAATAGTCAGTGCAGATAGCCCGCTTATGCTGCCTCAGTATTGCATGAGTATTATCACTATTATCGTTGATAGCACGCGAGAAGAACGTCGCTCATCGCGTCACTTTTTATATACGCTAAATGATAGCCTGACACAGTTTTATCTTGGTTTTTCAAACAATGTAAAACATGCAATACACGCTTTTGAAGAGCAACAGCAATGTGTTAAAAACATACAAAAACAATCTTCCCGCCTCAAAAAAGATGCTGAAAACGCCAGCGATATGATCTCATTACGCAATAATATTTTTACTTATGTTGAAAGTGTCGAGCAACTAATTAAAGATAGAGCGGAAGACAAAGAACATAAGCTTCGCCAGCAATTCCAAAATATGGAGAGGGAAATAAAAGAGCTGCAAAATGAAACACAAAATTACCAAAACACGCTTAAGCTGCAAAACAAACAACTGCATATTGATTTTCTAACTAAAATCCCAAACCGTGCAGCTTGGAGCGAACGTTTGCAAATTGAATTTACCCGTTATAAACGTTACCAGCATCCACTTAATTTGGCGATTATTGATATCGATAAATTCAAAAAAATCAATGATACATTTGGCCATCTGGCAGGTGATAAAGTATTAAATGTAATCGCACAAACATTACAAAAATCACTGCGCAATGCGGATTTTATTGCCCGCTATGGTGGTGAAGAGTTTACCGTGTTACTTCCCGAGATCACCTCTCAACAGATGCAACTTGCGCTGCAGAAGCTTTGCGATGTTATAAAAAAGATCCCTTTCAAATTTAAAAAAGAGAATATCAGCATTACCATTTCCATCGGCTGCTGTAGCTTTGTTGAAGATGATGATATCGACAGCGCTTTTGAGCGTGCGGATAGGGCCCTTTACCATGCTAAAAATAATGGCCGCGGCCGTGTTGTTTATTTTGAAAAAGAGTAACTCATTGCTTTAAAAAGAAAAAGATGGCAACTCTCTCTTTTTAGCTTATGCTTATATGCAGACGACTGAATATACAGTTGCAAGATAAAAGTGCTGAGTTTATCTCCCTTTAATAAATCAGAATTTCTCGTCACTTATCAACTTGGTTACTTATCAACTTAGTCATTCTGCATTCATAAATTAGTCACAATTTATTATACCAATTCCACTCATTAGATGATCTATTTAGGCGCAGGAATAATGGATGAAAGCAAGGCATTGATTGCAGTAACTAGTTGTTCTAATTGCAAAATCAATAACGCAGCTAGCATTCATTCTAACAAGCATAAATGAATAGATAATTAGTGGATTTGGTATTATCACTCATTAGATTCAAGGAAACGCGATGATCACTCATATCAATCCCGTCGGTAGCATGGCTTTATTATCACAACTTGAAGTAAACCAATTAAAAGCCAGTGCCGCATTCGATACTTATCAAATATTTCGTAACTGCTCTCTTGCAGTGCTTAATTCAGGTAGCAATACGGACAGCAGTAAAGAGATACTGGAAAAGTATAAAACCTTTGAAATTAATGTGTTACGCCAAGAGAGAGGGGTTAAAATTGAATTACAGAACCCCCCTGAAGAGGCGTTTATTGATGGTGAACTGATCATTGGGATCCAGGAACATCTGTTCGCTGTTTTACGCGATCTGTTATACGTAAATACACAATTGCGCCTGCCTGACCAAGATGTAAATTCTACGACACAAATTACCAGCTTAATTTTTTCAATTTTACGTAATGCGGATATCTTAAAACCCGGCGTTGAACCCAATATTATTGTTTGTTGGGGAGGTCATTCAATCAGCGATAGTGAATTTAGCTATACCAGTGAAGTCGGCAGTCAATTAGGGCTTAGAGAGTTAAATATTTGCACCGGCTGCGGCCCCGGTGCGATGGAAGGTCCAATGAAAGGAGCGGCTGTCGGTCATGCCAAACAAAGAGTCACTAATGGCCGTTATATTGGCCTCACTGAACCGGGTATTATCGCTGCCGAGCCACCGAACCCCATCGTTAATGAACTGGTTATTTTACCTGATATTGAAAAACGCCTCGAAGCCTTTATACGCATTGCGCACGGTATCGTGATTTTCCCAGGCGGCCCGGGCACGGCCGAAGAGTTATTGTATATTTTGGGCATCATGATGCACCCGGAAAATAAGCGCCAGCCCTTACCTATTGTTTTAACGGGTCCCAAAGAAAGTGAAGCTTATTTTCAAGCTATCGATCAATTTATTGGGGATACGCTTGGAAAAGAGGCACAGCAGCACTACCAGATTATCATTGACGATCCATCATTAGTTGCGCAAGTAATGAAAAAATCGATGCATAAGGTCACTGAATATCGCCGTGCAATTGGTGATGCTTACTCCTTTAACTGGTCGCTTAAAATTGCTCACCCTTTCCAACACCCCTTTACCCCGAGCCATGAGAATATGGCTAATCTTGCATTGCACCATGATCAACCCGGCGAGCAATTAGCATCAAATTTACGTCGTGCATTTTCCGGCATTGTCGGCGGGAATGTTAAAGAGGACGGGATCAAGTCAATTGAGAAATATGGCCCGTTTGAATTGCGAGGTGAAAAACAGTTGATGGAGAAAGTTGATACGTTATTGGGAAGCTTTGTTAAACAGGGGCGCATGAAATTACCCGGCACTGTTTATACGCCCTGTTATAAAATAATGCGTTAAGATGATTGCCACACTGCTTATCATAGATGCAATGAATCTGATTCGGCGCATCTATGCCGTACAAGAGAAGCAATATGGTGAAACAGATGCAGCGCTTATTGCCACAGAAACGACTGTTTGTAATGCGCTTAAAAAGCTTTTACATATGCACCAACCCACACATGTTATCTCTGTCTTTGATAGCCATGCGCCGAATTGGCGTCACCATTTATATCCAAACTATAAACAGGGACGTAAACCTATCCCGCCTCTTTTAAAACAGGATTTAGGTAAAATTCAAGATCTTTTTTTAGCAATGGGGGTAGAGTCTCTGCTGAGTGAAAGTGATGAAGCGGATGATCTGATTGCTACGCTTGCAGATAAAATCGCCCAAAAAAAGCAGAAATGCATTATTGTTTCTACCGATAAAGGCTTTTATCAGTTACTTAATTCGCAGATCATTATTTATGATTATTTTCAGCATAGTTATACAGATGCGATCGCGGTAGTCAATAAAATGGGCTTATCCGCTAAGCAGTTATGTGACTATTGGGCCATTACCGGCATTTCCAGCAGCGCCATTAAAGGGGTGGAAGGAATCGGCAGCAAAGGCGCATTAGCACTCATGCAGCAATTTAATAGCCTGGATAATATGCTCCAGCAACCTGCTGATGTGAAGGATAAACGCTTAACAAAAGCAGTTCAATCTCGCGAAGATGCGCTACTCGCCAGAGAACTCGTTACCTTACAAAAAGAGATCACACTGGGCTTTAATTTACAGGATTTGCGCTATCCAGCAGTTTCCAGTGGAAAAACATAATCCGATACCGGTATTGAGTTCAACTTATCAATAAGAGATATATACTCTCGCTACTTGAAGATGCAAATTCCTGCATCTTCAAGTGCGTAAGTATAAGTACAGTGAGAATAAAATCACAAAAACATAATCTTAGGTAGCCATCGTTTTTTTTTTAGGTAAGATGAAGCCACTATTATCCACAGGAGAGAATCACTTGAAGAAAGTATTAATCGTCGCAGCTATTGCTGCTGCAGGTGTTGGAGGTTACATTTTTAACCAGCAGCAAGGCACATCGACAGCATACAATGTCTTAGAGTACGTACCTGCAGACACCCCTATATTTACAGGTCAACTCACCCCTTTTCCACTCAAAGATTATCTCTCTTCAATGCCGATTATGGCTAATCCCGCAGAGCAACTTGCGAATGATTTAGATGCTGACAATACGCCAAAGATCAATTTCTTCTTAAATATATTTAACACCTATCAAGAGGGATTAAAAAATCCGGATGCACTGATCAAAACATTTGGCTTTCCGGAGGAATTACGCGCTTACTTCTACACCTTAGGTTTATTACCCGTTTTAAAAGTTGAAATAGAGGATCCGCAGGCGGTTTGGGATCTGTTAGATAAAAATGAACTTGAAACAGGTTATACCCATCAAAAAGGTACACTGCAGTCATTAAATTATCGGGCCTATCCATTAACAGATAAAAACGATCCGGCAATGGTGGAGCTAATTATCGCCATTGATCAGGGGCTGTTAACCGTTACCCTTAATACCTCTTATAACGATCAGGTTTTATTAGCCACCGCACTTGGTTTGACAAAAGTTGAGCACTCATTAGCAGCTTCGGGACAAATTGAAGAGATAATTAAAACTCATGGCTTTGAACAATCCAGCGTTGGTTTCATCAATCATATCGAACTCCTTAAAGGTTTGACCACAACAGATGGCAACCAATTAGCCCGTCAAATAGTCGCTATCGAGAAACAGCTCAATGAAGAAAGTCCGCTTGCTGCTGTCCGTAACCCTCAATGTGCAAGTGATTTTGCAAGCATAGCCAACAACTGGCCGCGCACCGTTTTTGGTTACAAGACGCAAGATATCAGTGCGACAGAATCAACTATCTCCATTGACACTGTTATTGAAAGCAAAAATCAGGCTATTTTAAACGCTCTGCAATCACTGCGTGGCTATATCCCAGAGTACACAGCGGATATAGACAATAACGTCTTTGCTATGGCTATTGGGCTTGATGTGAGCCAATTAGCGGGTTCACTTAATGATATTTGGAGTGATTTGCAAACACCAAGTTACACATGCCAGCCGCTTGCCGAGATGCAGGCAACAATCAGCCAATCAGGTGAGTCGATAGGTATGATAGGTATGAGTGCGGCCATGGCTAATGGGATAAAAGGTGCCAGCTTCGCCGTCCTCGATTACACCATAAGCCAGGTCAATGATCAGCCCGAACTGGAAAGCCTGGATGCACTCTTTACCCTATCTGCAGATAACCCTGAACAGATTTTCAATTCAGTTAAAATGTTTGCACCACAATTACAACAAATTCAGCTCAGCAATGATTCAGAGCCGATCGATTTGACCTCTTTTTTCCCAATGCCGGCACAATTAAAGTTAGCACCTAAACTGGCGATTAAGGGTAACCATCTGGTTATTTACAATGGAGAAAAGGGCAAAAAAGTTGCTGATACGCTTTCTTCTGAACCGTTAAGCAAAAATGGGATTTATAATTTATCCTTTGATTTCAAAAAGATGTTTACACCTATCGTCACTGCAATAGAGTTAACGGGTGAAAGCGTACCTGAAGAAGCGATGTCTTTAATCAACTATGACGCGCGCATGAAAATGGGCGTCGATGTCAATTCACAGGGTATTATTTTTGACTCCTATGTGAATAGCAAAGCGGTAAAATAAACAGCTTAGCAATTCTATTTAACAGCTGACCTCGGTCAGCTTTTTTTTTACTTTTCTATAACGACTCACTTTTTATAATGATTCGATGTTTTTAACTATCTCATTCATTAATGTTGCCCGTGCTTGTGCACTCGCCCATGCAATATGGGGGGTGATCAGTAAACGAGATTGCGCCTGCACCGAAAAGTAGGGATGGTCTTGCTGCATCGGCTCAATAGCCAGCACATCAGTGCCATGATAGAGTTCTGAGTGATCCAGCGCCTTCGCCATCGCTAATTCATCAATAATACCGCCACGCCCTAAGTTAAGTATAACTGCCCCTTTTTTAACTAAGGTTAACGCTTTTTCATCGATCAAGTTTTCCGTTTGCCCGTTCAATGGGGCATGAATGCTGATAATATCGCAACTTGACAGAAGCGTATGTAAATCAACTTGCCTAATTGCTTGCTCAGTGTTCTTTCCTGAGGTTGAGTAATAACAAAGCTCACAGCCAAATACCTGTGCAATTTCAGCCACTCGCTGCCCGATGGCGCCCATCCCGATAATCCCCCACCGTTTTCCTTTTATTTCAAAAAACGGTTTCTCGATATGGGTAAAAGTCGGACTGTCGCACCATGCTTTGCTTTGTGTGTAATGGTCGTAATAACGGCTCTGATGAATCAATTGCAATAGCATAGAAAATGTAGATTGGGCAACGCTCTCGGTTGAATAACCACTCACATTTTTAACCACTACCCCCGCCTTTTCGGCAGCAATCAGATCCACATTGTTAGTGCCTGTTGCGGCAATACAAATTAATTTCAGCTGCGGATTAGCGTCAATAGTTGCCTTATCAATGATCACCTTGTTAGTGATAATCACTTCATTATCTGCAATATGGACTAAACGTTGCTCATTTTCGGTGACCGGATAAGCGCTGAATTCACCCAGTATATTTAACATCGACAAATCACTGTCGCCTAATGTCAATGCATCCAATAATACTATTTTCATATTGATTCCTATTGATAAAAGCGTTAACTAAGGTACGGTTTTTCTTCCGCAAACTGAATCGCCGATAACAGAATGTGTAAAGCACAAAATCAAGGTAGAGGCCGTTATTTTTTAATCATATCTAATGCCAGCGCTTCAGCGATTTTAATGCCGTCAATGCCCGCCGATAAAATCCCCCCTGCATAACCGGCCCCTTCACCGCCTGGATATAAACCTTTAATATTAAGACTCTGATAATCGCTACCGCGCTTAATTTGCACCGGTGAAGAGGTACGCGTTTCAACTCCTGTTAGCATGGCATCTGCGGTGGCAAAACCGCGTATTTTTTTATCAAATGCAGGCAGCGCCTCACGAATCGCATCAATGGCAAAACCGGGCAGACTGGTACTTAAATCTGTCATTTTTACATTAGGTTTATAGGAGGGTTCAATCGGGCCAAATGGTTTGGCATCTTGGGCTGCTAAAAAATCGCCCACACGTTGCGCCGGTGCATCGTAATTACTGCCACCAAGAATATAGGCATGACGCTCTAATTTACGCTGCAGCGCTATCCCCTGCAGTGGATCGTTATCAAAGTCACTTGGTGAAACGCCCACCACAATTGCACTGTTGGCATTGCGCTCACTGCGCGAATATTGACTCATACCATTAGTGACAACCGCTTCTTTTTCTGAGGTTGCGGCAACCACTACGCCACCCGGGCACATACAAAAACTGTACACACTGCGGCCATTTTTGCAGTGATGCACTAATTTATAGTCAGCCGCGCCTAAAATAGGATGCCCGGCATTAATGCCAAAACGACATTTATCAATCATCTCCTGCTTATGCTCAATACGAAAACCCACCGAGAAAGACTGCGCTTCCAGATGTACGCCCTTATCGTGCAACATAGCAATGGTGTCGCGTGCACTATGGCCAATCGCCAGCGTAACGTGGTTAGAGTGAATCACTTCCCCCCCGTTTAAGGTAACACCTGTGACTTGCCTGTTTTCACCTTGACCTTCGATATTGATCTCTTCGACACGTGTTTCAAAACGAATATCACCGCCAAGTTCGATGATTTTGCGGCGCATCCGCTCAACCATAGTGACCAGTTTAAAGGTACCGATATGCGGTTTACTGACGTAGATAATCTCAGCTGGCGCGCCTGCTGCGACAAATTCTTGCTTTACTTTTAACCCTAAGAAATTGGGATCTTTCACTTGGCTATATAATTTACCATCAGAGAAGGTGCCGGCACCGCCTTCACCAAACTGTACATTGGACTCGGTATTTAACTCCCCTTTTCGCCAAAAACGAAAGGTGTCTTTAGCACGTTCATGCACCGATTTACCGCGCTCTAAAATAATAGGGTTAAAGCCCATCTGCGCTAAAATCAATCCAGTAAATAGGCCGCAAGGCCCCATACCGATTACGATTGGACGCTCAGTTAAATCAGCCGGCGCTTGGGCCACATATTTATACTGGGTATCGGGCGCATTACGCACATTTTGATCTTTCTCAAAGCGTTGTAACAAGGCACTTTCATCGACATTTTGCAGGGTGACATCAAGCGTATAGATCAGTGTGATCACATTGCGTTTACGCGCGTCATAACCACGCTTAAAGAGGTGAATATCCAGCAACTGTTCCATTGTAATCGACAGCTTATCTAATACAAATGCCTGCAGTGCATCATCACTATGATCGAGTGGAAGTTTAACTTGGTTTAAACGTATCATGGGTTCACCTGACAAAATAGAGCTTAAGAATTAGGCGCGTAGTTTACGTTATCTCAATGCAAAATGAAATTGCCAAGAAGATCCGCTTATGCATCCATTGCAGAAAAAAAAACCAGCAATAAGCTGGTTTTTTATCACAGATAGAAACAGTTCGTTATCTTGTGGAAAAGATCTTCATCATAATAATGGCTAAGCTAAATGCCGCAGAGCAGGCAAGCAGAGAGGCGGTCATTGAAGCGGTGAAACCTAACACCACAAAACCTATGGCCGAAATCGATGCCACTATCAAAGCATATGGCAGCTGAGTTGCTACATGGTCAATATGCCTGCAACGAGCGCCTGTGGATGAAAGGATAGTGGTATCGGATATTGGCGAGCAGTGATCGCCAAACACTGAGCCTGCCAATACCGCGCTTAGCATAGGTAACATCAGTGTGATTTCTGTTGCCGCCGCCATATCACCGGCAATGGGTAGCATTATTCCAAATGTTCCCCATGACGTTCCCGTCGCAAAGGCCATTGCACCTGATAAGATAAATAAAATTACAGGTAACCATTGTAAACCTATATTACCCTGCACTAATGATGAGAGGTAAGCCCCTGTTTTCATATCCCCAATCACACTGCCAATTGCCCAAGCAAAAAACAGAATAATAATCGCCCCAAACATTGATCGAGCGCCAATCCACAATGCTTTAGCAATCAGAGAAAAGGCAAGCTTTTGCTTTAATACAATAACAAAGGAGAAAAGTAAGCCAACAAGTCCGCCATAACAGAGGGATTTACCGACATCGGTATTTTCAAATGCGCCCAGTACAGAAAAATCGGATCCATTTGCGCTTAGCGCTTGATTACCTGTATAGAGCATGAAAAACAGCGTTGCTATAATTAGGGTAATAATCGGCAGGATCAGATCTGAAACTTTGCCTTTTTCACTTTCATCTATTCCATATTCATCATGCAGATTAACAGCGCCATGATCATTGCCTTTTATGGAACCTTTTTTTTCAGCGTCACTTTCATGGGTTTTCATCAAACCAATATCGAGCTTGAACCAGATCACAGCAAATACCATTAACAGGGTAAATAGTGCATAAAAGTTCATTGGAATTAAGCGCATATAAGCACCCAATGGCGAATAATCGACGATCCCATGGCTCAGTAAAATACCGCCAATAATGGTCATAATATACGCCCCCCAACTCGAAACCGGCATCAATATACAGATAGGTGCCGCTGTGGAATCAAGGATATAAGCAAGCTTTGCCCGTGACACATTAAATCGGTCCGTTACCGGACGGGCAATAGAGCCGACGGCCAAGCTATTAAAGTAATCATCAATAAAAATAAACACGCCTAAAAAAGCCGCTAAAAATGCGGCGCCACGCTTATCTTTGATATGATCCAACGCCCAATTAGCAAAAGCACGCGTCCCGCCTGAAAGCGTCAATAACGCCGTCATCATGCCCAGTAATAATAGAAAGGCAACAATGCTCATATTCCAGCTATTAATGCCGCCCTCTTCAATAACAACGCCTTTAACGGTATTAAAAATATAGCTTGCGCCATTTGCAAAAGAGAAATCAACTAACAGCAAGGTACCTAATACGATCCCTACACCTAACGAAAGCAATACTCGACGAGTAATAATAGCTAAGCCCAACGCAACAATCGCTGGCAAAACCGACAGCGGCGACGCTGCAAAATCGATTAACATCATCTGTTTTTTACCTTTATCTTTATTTTTGTCTTTATAATGAAAAACCCCCTGCTCCTTAACAGAGAGGGGGTTTATTTCTCACAGAATGTAATGCGAACGTTTAGTCCGCTAACATTAATGAGTGATCGATAGACTCTAAATTTGAAGAGCCCATTAAGTAGGTATCGATAGCGCAAGATGCTTCTCGCCCTTCGTTAATACAACGAACAATCAATGATTGTCCGGTACGCATATCACCCGCAGCAAATACGCCTTTCTGACTCGTCTGGTAGTCAGTTGTTTGTACATTACCACGCTCATCTAAAGCGATCTTAAGTTGTGCTAGTGCACCTGTTGGCTCTGGGTGTAAGAAACCCATTGCCAAGAAGGCTTTAGTACAAGGGATTGCACGCACACTGCCTTCAATCTCTTTGAAGTTAGGACGTTGACCCGGCGCGGCTTCTTGCCACTCGATGTCTGCAACCACTAGCTCTTTAACGTTACCGTTTTCGTCACCGATAAATTCTTTGGTTAAGATTGACCAGTGGCGATCTACCCCTTCTTCATGTGAAGTGGTGGTTTTTAAGATCATAGGGTACGACGGCCAAGGCATATTAACAGTGCGTTTCTCAGGTGGAACCGGCATGATTTCCACTTGCGTTACGCTTGCTGCGCCATGACGGTTTGATGTACCCACACAGTCAGAGCCAGTATCACCACCACCGATAACCACAACGTGATCGTCTTTAGCGTGAATCTCTTCTGTTTTAATATCCATGCCATTGGCACGACGGTTATTTTGACCTAGGAATTCCATGGCAAAATGGACGCCTTTAAGATCTCGACCCGGGATTGGTAAATCACGCGGCACAGTTGATCCGCCCGTTAACAGCACAACATCAAACTGGTTACGTAACTCTTGGGCGTTGAAATCCACACCTATGTGCGCATTCACCACCATCTTGATGCCAGCGGCTTCCATCACTGCGATTTTACGATCGATGACATCCATACCAAGTTTAAAGTCAGGAATACCAAAACGTACTAAACCACCGACCTTTTCATCACGCTCATAAACAGTCACGGTGTGACCGGCACTGTTTAGCTGCTCTGCTGCCGCTAATCCGGCAGGCCCAGAGCCAACAATTGCGATTGTTTTACCCGTGCGAGCGGTAGGAATCTTAGGTTTAACATAACCATTCTCATAAGCTTTTTCGACAATGGTTTTTTCGATATTACAAATAGTGATTGGATCTTGGTTAATTCCAAGAACACATGATGTCTCACAGGGAGCAGGACATACGCGCCCAGTAAATTCAGGAAAGTTATTGGTCGCGCTTAGAATATCCCACGCTTCCAACCAACTTTCACGGTAAACCGCATCATTGAATTCAGGAATGATATTACCAATCGGACAACCGTTGTGACAAAAAGGCACACCACAGTCCATACAACGAGAAGCCTGGTCAACTATTTTGTCACCAAACTCATCGTTTTTTACAAACTCTTTATTATCTTTGAGACGCTCGACTACCGCTACTTTCGGTGGTAGTTCACGACCTAATTCTAAAAATCCAGTAGGTTTACCCATTATGCTTCTCCTTTGCCGCGAGTAGCTAATACTGCTTTGTAGTCACGTGGCATTACTTTCACTACTTTTGCTAAGCTTGCATCAATATCCGCTAAGAATGCTTTAGCTACATTCGATTCGGTTAACTGCAAATGTTTAGTCACTTTAGCAATCAATAATTCTTTATCTGCTTGCTCTAATGGATCCAGATCCACAAGTTCCATATTACACTTGCTGGCAAAGGTTCCATCTTGATCCCAAACATACGCCACTCCACCACTCATACCGGCAGCAAAGTTACGACCTGTCGTACCCAAAATGATGGTGATGCCACCGGTCATATATTCACAACCATGATCGCCAACACCTTCTACAACCACTTCTGCACCCGAATTACGTACACAGAAACGTTCACCGGCCAAACCATTAATATATGATTCGCCCGACGTTGCGCCATAGAAACAGACGTTACCGACTATGATATTGTCTTTCGCCACCAGGTTTGAGTTACGGTATGGATAGACCACTATTTGGCCACCCGATAAACCTTTACCCCAGTAATCGTTGGAATCACCTTCAACGGTAAACTCAACCCCTTTAGCTAAGAAACAACCAAATGATTGACCTGCAGAGCCGGTAAATTTAACCGTCATAGGCTTTGGCAGCCCCTGATCTTTATAGATCTTCGATATTTCATGCGACAGCATAGTGCCACAACTGCGATCAGTATTGAAGATAGAGAAATCACCCGATACCGCCTCACCGTTTTCCAGTGCAGGCTTTGCAAGTTCAATCAGTTTTCTATCCAGTATCGCGTCAAGATTATGATTTTGACCGGTCTGGTTAAATAAGCCGTCTTCAGCTTTAGGGGTTTCTTTAAATAAGATTGTACTTAAATCTAAGTTTTTGTATTTCCAATGCTTGATATCTTCACGCACTTTCAGATTTTGCGTCTGACCAACCATTTCGTTGATTGTTGCATAACCTAATTGCGCCATGTTTTCACGCATCCCTTCTACCAGGTAGTTAAAGAAAGTCACCACATCATCAACACGACCATCAAAACGCTCACGTAATGTTTTGTTTTGTGTCGCAATGCCCACTGGACAGGTATTTAGATGACACTTACGCATCATAATACATCCTTCAACAACCAGTGCAGCCGTAGCAACGCCCCATTCTTCAGAGCCTAACAATGCCGCAATGGTTAAATCGCGTGGCGTTTTCATCTGACCGTCAGCTTGTAACACGATACGGTTACGTAAGCCGTTTTTAATCAGTGTTTGGTGCGCTTCTGATAAGCCCAATTCCCACGGCAGACCCGCGTGACGGATTGAGGATACAGGTGATGCACCCGTACCGCCGTCAAAACCAGCAATTAAAATAACATCCGCTTTTGCTTTAGCAACACCGGATGCGATTGTACCAACACCCGCTTCTGATACTAACTTAACGTTAATACGGCATTTGCGGTTGGCGTTTTTCAAATCGAAAATAAGCTGCGCTAAATCTTCGATCGAGTAGATATCGTGATGCGGCGGTGGTGAAATCAGACCTACGCCAGGGGTTGAGTGGCGAGTACGGCCAATCCAGTCATCCACTTTGTGGCCGGGTAGTTGACCGCCTTCACCGGGCTTCGCACCTTGAGCCATCTTAATCTGAATTTCAGCCGCATTAGTTAGATAGTACGACGTTACACCGAAACGACCCGATGCTACCTGTTTGATAGCAG